>NZ_JBHXEG010000030.1:0-86422 GCF_042724935.1 Kitasatospora sp. NPDC127060 | reverse complement strand
CCGACGGCCGCATCGTCGACGAACTCCACCACCCCACCGCCGACACCGTCCTGGACCGCATGCGCCGCTTCGACGCCAAGGGCCGCACCAGCTGACACCCGGCCAGCCGGCCCCACGCCCTCGAACACCTCCAGGACACCTCATGTATCGCACCGCACTGCGCAATGTGCTGGCCCACAAGGGCCGACTGCTGATGACGGCACTGGCCGTCATGCTCGGAACGGCGTTCGTCGCCGGCACCATGGTCTTCTCCGACACCTTCGGCAAGGCCATGCGGGACAGCAACTCCAAGAGCTACTCGGACGTCTCGGTCCAGGTGGTGGACCGCGCGGCCGGCTCCGGGGCCACCGCCCGGCAGAAGAGCGAGAGCGGCTCCGCGGCGCTCACCGACGCCACCGTCCAGCAGTTGGCCGCCCTGCCCGGCACCGCCGGCGCCCGCGGGGTGGTCAGCGGCTTCACCGGGGTGGCCGACAAGAAGGGCAACCTGATCGGCCAGTTCTGGGCCGCCAAGGGCGCCAACTTCGCCCCGGGCCAGGACGGCAAGGACGCCCGCTACCCGATGGCCGAGGGCCAGGGCCCGACGAACGCCAAGGAGGTCGCCCTCGACCGCAGGACCGCCGACAAGGCGGGCTACAAGGTCGGCGACACCGTCCGGGTGGCCGCCAACGGCCCGGTCGTCGAGGCCCGGCTCACCGGTGTCTTCACCACCGACGACCCGGTGGTGAACACCGGCGGCACCCTCACCCTGTTCGACAAGGCCACCGCCCAGCAGCTGCTGCTGGAGCCCGGCCGCTACAGCAGCGTCGTGCTCACCGCCAAGCCCGGCACCGGCGAGGACGCGCTGCTCGCCCAGGCCCGGCCCAAGGTGCCGGCCGGCGACCAGTTCGACGTCGAGACCGGCGCCACGCTGAAGGCCGACGAGCAGGCCCAGATCACCAGGGGCACCGACAGCATGCGCACCATGCTGCTGGTCTTCGCCGGCATCTCGCTGTTCGTCGGCATCTTCATCATCGCCAACACCTTCACCATGCTGGTCGCCCAGCGCACCAAGGAGCTGGCGCTGCTGCGGGCGATCGGCGCCAGCCGCAAGCAGGTGACCCGCTCGGTACTGGTCGAGGCGCTGCTGATCGGCGTCGTCTCGGCGGTGGCCGGTCTGCTGGCCGGCATCGGGATCGGCGCCGGGCTGCAGTCCCTGATGGGCACGCTGAACGAGAACATGCCGAGCGGCTCGCTGGTGATCGCGCCGACCACCGTCCTGGTGACCCTGCTGGTCGGCGTCCTGGTGACGGTCCTGTCGGCCCTGCTGCCGGCCGTGCGCGCCGCCCGGATCGCCCCGGTGGCCGCGATGAGCAGCGGCGACCAGCCGACCAGTCAGAAGAGCCTGGTGGTCCGCAACACCGTCGGGTCCCTGTTCGCGGCCGGCGGCCTCGCGCTGATCGGCTTCGGCGCCTCCACCGGTGACGACTCCGGCCGCATGCCGGTGGGTCTGGGCGCCTTCCTGGCCCTGATCGGCGTGTTCGTCCTGCTGCCGCTGCTCTCCCGCCCGGTGGTCGCCCTGGTCGGCCCGTTGCTGCGCGGCCTGGGCGGCACCCCCGGCAAGCTCGCCCAGCAGAACGCGGTGCGCAACCCGCGCCGCACCGCGGCCACCGCCGCCGCGCTCACCATCGGCCTGACCCTGGTCAGCGGCCTGACGGTGATCGGCACCTCGGTCGGCGACACCATCGACCGGGCCGTCACCAGCTCGATGAAGGCCGACTACATCGTCTCGGCCGCCAACGGCATGAGCCTGTCCCCGCAGGTGCCCGACCAGATCGCCAAGGCCTCCGGGGTCGCGGCCTCCTCGCCGATGACCTCCGCCTCCTGGAAGCTCGACGGCACCCGCCGGGACGTCACCGGCCTGAACCCGGACGGCTTCGAGCAGCTGGTCGACATCAAGCTGACCAGCGGTTCGGCCGCCGCCCTCGGCAAGGGCCAGCTGCTGGTGGACCAGGACGTCGCGACCAAGTCCAAGGTCACCACCGGCTCGACGATGACCGTGACCTACCCGGACAAGTCCACCGGTCAGCTCACCGTCGGCGGCGTGTACGAGAAGGGCGGCATGCTGGGCCCGGTCCTGCTGGCCAACGGCGAGATCGCCAAGCACGAACCCCAGCCGTACGTCTCCGACGTCCTGGTCAAGGGCAGGGACGGCGCCACCGACGGCCTCAAGCAGTCGCTCAAGGACGCCACCGGCGCCAACCCGGTGATCGAGGTGAAGTCCAAGCAGGACGTCCGGGACGCCTTCAGCCAGACCATCACCTTCGCGCTGAACATGATGTACGGCCTGCTGGCGATGTCCGTGCTGGTCGCGATTCTGGGCGTGATCAACACGCTGGCCATGTCGGTCTTCGAGCGCAAGCGCGAGATCGGGATGCTGCGGGCGATCGGCCTGGACCGGCGCGGCATCAAGCGGATGGTCCGGCTGGAGTCGGTGGTGATCTCGCTCTTCGGCGCCGGGATCGGCCTGCTGCTCGGCTGCTTCATCGCCTGGGCGATCAACGGGACGCTCAAGTCCAGCCTGAGCGGGCTGACCACCGTCCTGCCGTACGGCCAGCTGGCGCTGTTCCTGGCGCTGGCCGGGCTGGTCGGCCTGGTCGCCGCGCTCTGGCCGGCCCGCCGGGCGTCCAAGCTGGACATCCTGTCGAGCATCAAGACCGACTGACGCCCCGCCCGTCCGCCCCGCCCCCGGTCGCACCCGCGGTCGGGGGCGGGGTCGCGGGATGGGCCCCCGGACACAGCGAGAGCCCCTGCCGGAGTTTCGGCAGGGGCTCTGCTACTGCTGTACTCCGCCCGGTCGCACGGCCGGCTGAGCACCACGGAGGTCGTGGTCCGGCGACACTGCCGGGCGGAGGGCCTCCGACTCATACCCCGGCGCTCCCACACCGGGGTCCAGTCGCTTACTTGCTGGCGAGCTCCTTGTCGGCGGCCGGCTTGGCGGCCTCGACGGGCTTGGTGGGCGGCGTGACCTCCTGGATCGGGAGCTGCGGGTTCTCCATCTGGGAGAGGCCCACGGCTTCGCGCTTCAGGAACATCGCGAGGGTCCAGTCGGTGAAGACGCGGACCTTCCGGTTGACGGTCGGGACCATCGCGCCGTGGTACAGGCGGTGGAACCACCAGGCCGGACGGCCCTTCAGCTTGTACTTGCCGAAGAGGATCGCCACGCCCTTGTGCAGGCCGAGACCGGCGACCGCACCCAGGTTCTTGTGCTTGTACTCCTTCTGCGGGAAGCCCCGCATGCCGGAGATGACGTTGTCACCGAGGACGACGGCCTGACGGCAGGCGTGCTGCGCGTTCGGCGGGCACCAGGCGCCCTCGCCGGCGGCGAGGTCCGGCACCTGGGCGTTGTCGCCGGCGGACCAGACGTAGTCGAAGCCCTGGACCTGGAGGGTCGGCGCGGTGTCGACGTGGCCGCGCGGGCCCAGCGGGAGGCCGAAGTTGGCCAGCACCGGGTTCGGCTTGACGCCGGCCGTCCACACGATGGTGGAGGCGTCCATCTCCATGCCGTTCTTCAGCATGACGTGGCCGTCGATGCAGGAGTCCATCGAGGTCTCGATGTAGACCTCGATGTTGCGCTCCTCGAGCTTCTCCTTGGTCCACAGACCGAGGTCCGGGCCCATCTCGGGGAGGATGCGGTTGGCCGCCTCGACCACGACGAAGCGCATGTCGTCGCGGCTGACCGTCTTGTACAGCTTGGCCGCGTCGCGCGCCATGTCCTCGATCTCGGCGACCGTCTCGATGCCGGCGAAGCCGCCGCCGATGACGACGAAGGTCAGGGCCTTGCGGCGGACCTCCTCGTCCGAGGTGGACTCGGCCTTGTCGAGCTGGGCCATGACGTGGTTCCGGAGGCCGATGGCCTCCTCGACCGTCTTCATGCCGATGCCGTTCTCCGCCAGACCCGGGATCGGGAAGGTGCGGGAGACCGAACCGGTCGCGACGACCAGGTACTCGAAGGGCAGCTCGTAGCTGTCGCCGGCCGCCGGCTGGATGGTGGCGACCTTGCGGGCGTGGTCGATGCCGGTGACGGACCCGGTCAGCACCTCCGCCTGCTTGAGGGTCTTGCGCAGCGGCGCGACGAGGTTGCGAGGCGCGACGTTGCCGCCGGCCGCCTCGGGGAGGAAGGGCAGGTACGTCATGTACGACCGCGGGTCCACGACCGTGACGGTCGCTTCGCCGTAACGCATCTTCTTGAGGATGCGCATCGCGGCATACAGGCCGACGTAACCACCGCCGACAATGAGGATGCGAGGACGCTCCGTGGTGCTCATATCCGAAAGTATCCAGCACCGTCCGGAGGAGCCTTCGTGAGCCCGGTCACAAGCTCATGGACACCCCGTGCTACACTCCGCGCCCACAAAAACGACACCGGCGCACCGGCTCACGGGCCCCGGCAGTCCCTCGTGAACGTGCGCCGGAGCACCACCCGGCTGAGCAGCAACGATCCGTACAGCGCCCGGGTTCCCGCTTGTGATTTCGATTTTCAAACCCTGAACGAGGCCTGACCTGCGATCCAAGGGGCCGCGCGACCGACCGGCCTTCGGTCTCACAATTCGGGCGTAGCGGGCCCCGGGGTGCGACGAATGACTGGATCGCCATGTGAAGAAATTCACGAAGGTTCTCGCCCGAGCCCGGGCGCGCCCCGGCCCCGGCACCCCGGAAAGGGCGTCGGGGCCGGTGTCGTAAGGCCTGAGGGCCTTCAGGAGGCCGTACTCCAGGCGATGCCGTCCAGGATGTCGTGCTCGCTCACGACCACCTCGGCGGCGTCGGTGCGCTCCATGATCTCCAGCAGCTCCAGCGCGCCCGCCGCGATCACGTCCACCCGGCCCGGGTGCATCGACGGGATCGCCGCGCGCTCCGCGTGGGTGGCGGCCAGCAGCTCCCGGGCGATCTCCGCGACCCGCTCGCGGCTGATCCGCGAGTGGTGGATCCGCGCCGAGTCGTAGGCGGGCAGGTCCTGGGCGATCGCGGACACCGTGGTGACCGTCCCGGCCAGGCCCACCAGGGTGGCCGCACCGGTCAGCGGGACGACCTCCTCGGCCTTGTCCAGCTCGGCCCGCACGTGCGCCCGGGCCTCCGCGACCTGCTCCGCGGAGGGCAGCTCGGCCCCGGCGAAATGCCGCTCGGTCAGCCGCACGCAGCCGATGTCGACCGAGCGCGCCGCCTCCACCTCGGCCGCGCCGAGCACGAACTCGGTGGAGCCGCCGCCGAGGTCGAAGACCAGGTAGGGGGCGGGGAACTGGCCGCCGGTCAGCTCCTTGGTGGCGCCCACGAAGGACAGGTGGGCCTCCTCCTCGCCGCTCACCACCTCCGGCTCGACGCCCAGGATCTCGCGCACGCCCTTGACGTACTCGTCGCTGTTCTCGGCGTCCCGGGAGGCACTGGTGGCGACGAAGCGGGTGCGCTCCGGGCCGACGCCGAAGCCCGCGATGATCTCCCGGTACTCCCGGCAGGCCGCGAAGGTGCGCTCCAGCGCGTCCGGGTGGAGGCGGCCGGTCCGGTCCACGCCCTGGCCCAGCCGGTTGATGATCATCCGGCGGTCGAGGTCGGTGATCTCGCCGGTCTCCGGGTCGAGGTCCGCGACCAGCAGCCGGATCGAGTTGGTGCCGCAGTCGATCGCGGCCACACGGGTCATGCTCACTCGGACTCCTGCTCAGCTGCGCCGGCTTCCGAGGCCGCGGCCTCGGCGGCGCGCTTCCTGGCGGCCCGCTCGGCGGTCTTCTGCTGCTTGGCCTCGATCACGGCCTCGTGGTCCTGCTCCTTGGCCCGGTTGCGCAGGACCCGCTCCCCGGCCGCCTCGACCTCGGCCGGGGAGACGCACGGGCCCTTGGCCCACCAGTCCTCCAGCATGCCGATCGCCTCGTCGCCGAGCGGGTTGACGCCCTCGCCGGCCGCCAACGAGTGGCCGACCAGCACGTGCAGGCACTTCACCCGGTCCGGCATGCCGCCGGCGCTCGGGAAGCCCTCCAGCACCTCGATCGCGTCGCGTCGGGCGATGTAGTCCTCGTGCGCCTTCTGGTAGGCGGCGGCCAGCTCCGGGTCCTCGGCGAGGCGGGCGGTCTGGTCCTTCATCACGCCCTCGGCCTCCAGCGTGCCGATCAGCGAGGCGGCCTTGGGGCAGGTCAGGTAGTACAGCGTCGGGAACGGCGTGCCGTCCGGCAGCCGGGGGGCCGTCTCCACGACGTCGGGGTTGCCGCAGGGGCAGCGGTGCGCCACACCGCGCAGGCCGCGCGGCACCCGGCCGAGCTGGGCGGCGATGGCCGCGACGTCGGCGTCGGAGACGGCGGGGTGGTTCTCAGTGGTCATGGGGGGTGGGGTCTCCAACGGACGACGGGGGGAGCGGACGGGGGGCGGCGGGGGCCAGCGCGACGGGGTCGGCGGCGTCCACCGAGTCCCAGATGCTGGTGTACCAGGGCTTGGCGGCCTTCGCCTGGCCGGCCGCCGCCTCGGCGGAGGGAGTCGCGGAGCCGGCCGGGGCGGCGGGCCGGGCGGCCGCACCGGACGGGTCCACCGCGATGTACGGGGTCTCCCCCGGCACCGCGTAGTGCAGCCGGGCGCGGGCCTGCGCCTTGACGTACTCCGGATCCTGCCATCGGGCCTTGTCCCGGCGCAGCTGATCGACCTGCTGGCGCGCGTGGTCGGCCTTCGCCCGCTGGGCGGAGATCTCGGCGCGCTGGGAGATGAACTGCCGGGTCGGGTAGGCCAGGATCGCGACCAGCGAGCAGAGCACCAGGACGAGGACGGTCGCCCGGCTCGTGAACCGAGGCCGGGCCGCCAAGCCCGGGATCCTCCAGCCAGCCATCTCCCGTATCCCCTCCTGGTCGCGACGGTGCCCCGCCGCCCACCCTACGGGGTGTGCGCCGGGGCACCGGTCAGGCGTGCGCTACCGGGGACTTCGGCCCCCTGGTCTCCGGCCTCGGAGTCCCGGGCCTCGAACCCTCGGGCCTCGGAGTTCCGGGCCTCGAACCTGCTGTGCTTACTGGTCCGCGGAGCGGAACCGCGGGAAGGCGCCGCGGCCGGCGTACTCGGCGGCGTCGTCGAGGATCTCCTCGATGCGCAGCAGCTGGTTGTACTTGGCGACGCGCTCGGAGCGGGCCGGGGCACCGGTCTTGATCTGGCCGCAGTTGGTGGCGACGGCCAGGTCGGCGATGGTGACGTCCTCGGTCTCGCCGGAGCGGTGCGACATCATGCAGCGGTAGCCGTTGCGCTGGGCCAGCTCGACGGCGTCCAGGGTCTCGGTCAGCGAGCCGATCTGGTTCACCTTCACCAGCAGGGCGTTGGCGGTGCCGGTCTCGATGCCCTTGGCCAGGCGGGCCGGGTTGGTGACGAACAGGTCGTCGCCGACCAGCTGGACCTTGTCGCCCAGCTTGACGGTCATGGCCTTCCAGCCGTTCCAGTCCGACTCGTCCAGCGGGTCCTCGATGGAGACCAGCGGGTAGGCGGCGACCAGCTCGGCGTAGTACTCGATGAGCTCGGCGGCCGACAGGGCCTTGCCCTCGAACTGGTAGGCGCCGTCCTGGTAGAACTCGGAGGCGGCGACGTCCAGGGCCAGCGCGATGTCACGGCCGGGCACGTAGCCGGCCTTCTGGATGGCCTCGGTGATGAGGTCCAGGGCCTCCCGGTTGCTGTCCAGGTTCGGCGCGAAGCCGCCCTCGTCGCCGAGGCCGGTGGACAGGCCGCGCTCCTTCAGCACGCCCTTGAGGGTGTGGTAGACCTCGACGCCCCAGCGGACGGCCTCGGAGAAGGACTCCGCGCCGATCGGGGCGATCATGAACTCCTGGATGTCGACGTTGGAGTCCGCGTGGGAGCCACCGTTGAGGATGTTCATCATCGGGACCGGCAGGACGTGCGCGTTCGGGCCGCCCAGGTAGCGGAACAGCGGCAGGTCGCTGGCCTCGGAGGCGGCGTGCGCGACGGCCAGCGAGACGCCCAGGATGGCGTTGGCGCCGAGCGAGGACTTGTCCGGGGTGGCGTCCAGGTCGAGCATGGCCTGGTCGATCAGGCGCTGCTCGGTGGCGTCGTAGCCGACCAGCTCCGGGCCGATCTGCTCGATGACGGCCAGGACGGCCTTCTCCACGCCCTTGCCGAAGTAGCGGTTCTTGTCACCGTCGCGCAGCTCCAGCGCCTCGAAGGCGCCGGTCGAGGCGCCCGACGGAACAGCGGCACGACCCGTGCTGCCGTCGTCGAGGCCGACCTCGACCTCGACCGTGGGGTTGCCGCGGGAGTCGAGGATTTCGCGGGCTACGACGACATCGATGGACGGCACGAAGCATCTCCTTGCGGAAGCAGGGTCCGGCTGACGGTGGTGCCGGTCGGCCGGAGGATTGCGGAGTCGTTACGACCAGAGCCTAACCGCCCGGGCTCCCGGGGCCACGTCGACCTCGACTCCGTCTCAGCGTGTGGCCCCGCTACCCACCGGTAGTTCACCTGCCCGACCCGACTTGTCCCACCATCACGGACGAACGCGGACGAAGGGGACCGCCGGGCGCGGCCCCCTCCTCCGTTCGGCTTCCGGAGCCGTGCGGAACGGCTCAGCCGAGGTGCAGCACCTGGCCGGGCAGGATCAGGTTCGGGTCGCCGCCGACCGTGCCGCGGTTGCCGTCGTACAGCGCCTGCCAGCCGCCGGACACGCCCTGGGCGTCGGCGATCGTCGACAGCGTGTCGCCGGAGCGGACGGTGTAGTCGTGGCCGGTCTGGGCGGACGGGGCCTGGGCGGCGCGCGGGGCGGCGTGCTTCGGCGTGTACTGCTGCACCGGCTGCTCGGCGGGCCGCTCGGCCTGCTTCGGCGCGGCGTGCTTCGGGGCGTACTGCTGGACGGGCTTCGCGGCGGGCTTCGCGGCCTGCGGCTGGGCCTTCTGCTTCGGCGCGGACTGCGGCTTGGCGTCCGAGGAGGTGTCCACGGCCGCCGGGGCGCCGCCCTTGCTCAGGCCGGCCTTGACGGAGCAGACCGGCCAGGCACCCGGGCCCTGCGAGGCGAGCACCTTCTCGGCGACCGAGATCTGCTGCGCCCGGCTGGCCTGGTTGGCCTGCGCCGCGTACGCGGTGCCGCCGTACGCCTTCCAGGTGCTGGGGGTGAACTGCAGGCCGCCGGAGAAGCCGTTGCCGGTGTTGATGCTCCAGTTGCCGCCGCTCTCGCACTGGGCGACGGAGTCCCAGACGGAGGCCGGGGCGGCGGAGGCTCCGGTGGCGGTGAGGAGCGGCAGCGCGAGTCCGACGCCGGCCACACCGGCGACGGCGATGGCCTTCTCGGTCTGGGTGCGACGACGATGACGGCCAGTTCCAACGAACAGCATGAAGGTCCCTCTCCGCACGCCTGCGAGGTGAGCTGTCGGGTTCGGACCGGGAGGTGGCCCGGCCGCCGTCGACGGAAACGATTCCGCTCGGGCGGCTTCACCCCAAGCCGTGGGGAGACGGCAACAAACCTGGGTCCCCCGCCCCTGCCCAGGGTCTGGTCGGTTTCCCGTCGCGCGGCGGGCAGGATTCGGCGTTCCGCGCACGGGGTCCGCAGCTGCGAACTCCAGGGAGACTAGACAGATCCTCAGACCGATCACAAGCTCATATCACCGACATCACACAAGAATTACGGCGCGTGCTCGATCGCCTACCAACAGCGGGGCTTTGTCCGGTTTGATGCTCGTTCACACCGCAGCTGGAGCCCGTTCGACGACGTCACGTCAGCGTGTCGGGGCCTCAGGACGGGCGTGCGGGGAGCGGGCTTCCGGACTGAATTCGACCGGAAGTTCGCGCAATCCACGCATGATCAGGCCACCCCGCCAGCGCAGGTCCTCCGGATTCTCGGCCAGCCGCAGATCGGGCAGCCGGGAGAGCAGCGTGGCCAGCGCGGCCCGACCCTCCAGCCGGGCCAGCGGGGCGCCGATGCAGTAGTGGATGCCGTGCCCGAAGCCCAGGTGGGGATTGTCGCTCCGGGCCAGGTCGAGGGTGTTCTCGTCGGCGAACCGGGCCGGGTCGCGGTCCGCCGCCGCCAGCACCACCAGCACCGGGTCGCCGACCGGGATGTCCACCCCGCCGATGGTCAGCGGCCGGGTCGCGAAGCGCCAGGTCGCCAGCTCCACCGGCCCGTCGTAGCGCAGGAGTTCCTCGATCCCGGTCTCCAGCAGCCCGGTCTCCCCCCGGGCCACCGACTCCTGCAGCAGGCGCCGCTGCTCCGGATTGCGCAGCAGCGCGTAGGTGCCGTTGCCGATCAGGTTGACGGTGGTCTCGAAGCCCGCGAAGAGGAGGATGAACGCCATCGCGGCGGCCTCGTTCTCGGTGAGGTGCTCGCCGTGGTCGCTCGCCCGGATCAGACCGGAGATCAGGTCGTCGCCGAGGTCCGCCCGCTTGCGGTGGATCAGCTCCAGCAGGTACGCCCGCATCCGCCTCACCGCCCGCCCCACACCGCCGCGTTGGCCGCCGCCTTGGCCCGGCTTCGTGTGTCGCAGCATCATCCCGGCCCAGTCCCGGAAGTCGTCCTGGTCCTCGGCCGGCACGCCCAGCATGTCGCAGATCGCGTAGATGGGGAGCGGGAAGGCGAACTCGTGGATCAGGTCCGCCGATCCGCGCCGGGCGAAGCCGTCGATCAGCCGGTCGGTCAACTGCTGCACCCGCGGCTCGAACTCGGCCACCCGGCGCGGGGTGAACGCCTTCGACACCAGGCGGCGCAGCCGGGTGTGGTCCGGCGGGTCGATGTTCAGCAGGTGGGTCATCAGGTCCGCCTGCCGCTCCCCCGGGATGCCCACCCGGCCGGTGCGGTGCGCCTGCTCGCTGTGGTGCGCCGGGTTCTTCGACAGCCGGCTGTCCGCCAGCGCCTGCCGGGCGTCCGCGTACCTGGTCACCAGCCAGGCCTCCACGCCGCTCGGCAGGGTGGTGCGGCGAACCGGGGCGTGCTCGCGCAGCCAGGCGTAGGCGGGGTACGGGTCGGCGGCGAACTCCCAGGTGAAGAGCTCCGGGGCGGGCTGCGGTTCGGGCTGGGCGGCGGGCCGGGGGCCCTCGGGCTGAGCTGGCATGCGTCGACCGTAACCGCTGGACCGGACCGGGCCGGACGGGCGCCTGGGCGGCCACCGGGAAGTCACCGGTTCGTCCGTCGCCGGCGAGCGGCGGGCGAGCGGTGCGCGAGGGGCTGGTGAGCGGCGCGCGAGCGGTGCGCCAACACTCCGTGGACGGCCCGTGGACGGTCGGTGGACAGCCCTTGGACAGCTCTTGGCCCGGTGGCAGGCGTGAGCCTGGTCACCTGCGGGGTAATCCCTGTTGCGGAGGGTCAGGACGTGCCTACGATCCTCCGCAGTACGCGTGGGCGCCGGTGCGGTGTCGCCCACAGGGAGGAGCAGGCCATGCGGGTCAGCGGAGCAGTCGTCGTCATCGCGGTGCTCGACGGCGGTTCAGGAGCCGACCTCGCCCGCGGGTTCACCGCGGCCGGCGCCGCCGGGATGCTGATCGCCGACCAGCACGCCGGAGTCGCCGAGGACCTCGCCGCCGAACTCGACCGGCCCGGCTGCCCGGTGGTCGGCGTCGGCGGTGACATCCGCCGGCCCAGCGACGTCGCCGCCCTGGTCGACACCGCCGAGAAGCACCTCGGGCCGATCGACCTCTTCTGCGTCGCCGGCCCCGGGGGCGAGCGGATCGTCTCCCTCGCCGACCTGCCCGACCACCTCGACCTGGAGCGGCTCGCCGAACTGGTCGCCCTGGTCGGCGAGGCCATCGGCGAGGTCGTGCCGCCGCAGCGGCGCCCCGCCGAACACACCGCCGGGCACACCGCCACGGCGGCCTGAACGACCGCTCCGGCCCGACCGGCTCGGCCGGACAGGGCCTACTCCGGCTTGAGCCCCTCGGCCGCGCGCACCGCGTCCCGGTAGCCGCGCGCGGCCGAGCGCAGCGCCGCGTCCACGTCCACCCCCGCGTCGTGCGCCCGCTGCGCCACCGCCAGCAGCAGCCGGCCCGCCGACTCCGCGGTCAGCTCCTCCGGCAGCCGGTACGGCTCGTCCGGCACCTCGGTGAAGCCCGCCCGGCGCACCCGGGACACCAGCTTCGCCGCGTACGCCAGCGCCGGCAGCCCGGCCGGCACGCCGTCCAGGACGGACTCCCGGTCCGCCTTCTCGGCCGCCTTCAGCTGCTCCCAGTTCGCCTCCACCTCGGCGGCGCCGTCGGCCTCGACGTCCCCGAACACGTGCGGGTGCCGGTACACCAGCTTCTCCACGATGTCCCCGGCCACGTCGTCCACGGTGAACGGCTCGGTCGGGTGCTCCTCGGCGATCCGGGCGTGGAAGAACACCTGCAGCAGGACGTCGCCCAACTCCTCGCGCAGCGCGTCCCGGTCCCCCTCCTCGATCGCCTCGACCAGCTCGTAGGCCTCCTCGACCAGGTACTTCACCAGGCTCTCGTGGGTCTGCTCGGCGTCCCACGGACAGCCGCCCGGCGAGCGCAGCCGGTCCATCACCGAGGCGAGGTCCAGCAGCCGCGCCCCCGGCAGGTCGTAGGAGCCCGGCAGCACCTCGATCTCCGGCACCTCACCGGCGTGCTCGACCGCGAGACGGGCCAGCGCGTCCGTCAGCCCCGGATCCCCGTCCGGGCCGCCCAGCCACACCGTCGGCCCCGACCCGGCCGGCTGCCCGGTCAGCAGCCGCGCCAGCGCCGGAGCCGAACCGGCCGGCACCACCTCGACCACCACCCCGGCCTGCCGCACCGCCGCCACCTGCGGATGCCCCTCGTCCGCCACCAGCACCCGCCCGGCCGACCGCAGGGCCTCCCAGGCCGGCCACGCCAGCAACCCGGGGGCCACCCGGTGGGTGGTGGTCAGCAGGATCAACTTCGCGCCCGCGGCGTTCGTCTGCACACCATTCGTCGTCACACCTCGAACCTACCCGCCCCGCCCCACCCCGATCCGACCCACGGACGCACCCGCCGGCGTCCTGCTCCCCGGCTCGGGACGTCGGACCGCCCGAGCAGCACGGCGGCCCCGGGCCGAGCCCCGGGACCGCCGTGCGCGTCGACCGGCCGGTGCTACTTCCTCGCCCCGGCCAGGTCGTCGAACATGGCCGACAGGAACTCTGTGCACCAGGCCAGCAGTTCCCGCCCGACCAGCGGCTTGCCGCCGATCCGGCCGGTGCTCGGCCGGGGCACCAGCAGCTGCTGGGCCGCCGCCTTGACCTGGCTGCGCGGGTAGAGCCGGTTCAGCCGCAGCTGCTGGGACTCGCGCAGTTCCACCGGGCCGAAGCGGACGTTCGTGCCCTGCAGGGTGATGTCCGAGATCCCGCACCGCCGGGCGTACAGCCGCAGCGCGGCGACCATCAGCAGGTTCTCCACCGGCTCCGGCAGCTTGCCGTAGCGGTCCACGAGTTCGTCCCGGACCTGCTGGATGTCCGCCTCCGAGTTGACCGCCGCGATCGAGCGGTAGGCCTGCAGCCGCAGCCGCTCGCCGGGCGCGTAGTCGTGCGGCACGTGGGCGTCGACCGGCAGCTCGATCTTCACCTCCAGCGGCTCCTCCTCCGGCTCGCCACCGCCCGCCAGCGACTCGCGGAACTCGGCCACCGCCTCGCCGACCATCCGCATGTAGAGGTCGAAGCCGACCCCCGCGATGTGCCCGGACTGCTCGCCGCCGAGCAGGTTGCCGGCCCCGCGGATCTCCAGGTCCTTCATCGCGACGTACATGCCGGCGCCCATCTCGGTGTGCTGGGCGATGGTGGCCAGCCGCTCGTGGGCGGTCTCGGTGAGCGGCTTCTCCGGCGGGTACAGCATGTACGCGTAGCCGCGCTCGCGCCCGCGCCCGACCCGGCCGCGCAGCTGGTGCAGCTGCGAGAGGCCGAAGGTGTCGCCGCGCTCGACGATCAGGGTGTTGGCGTTGGAGATGTCGATGCCGGACTCCACGATCGTGGTCGACACCAGGACGTCGAACTCCTTCTCCCAGAAGTCGACGACGACCTTCTCCAGCTGGGTCTCCCCCATCTGCCCGTGCGCGGTGGCGATCCGCGCCTCGGGGACGAGGTCCTTGAGCCGGGCAGCCGCCTTGTCGATCGACTCGACCCGGTTGTGGATGTAGAACACCTGGCCCTCGCGCAGGAGTTCGCGCCGGATCGCGGCCGAGATCTGCTTCTCGTCGTACGGCCCGACGAAGGTCAGCACCGGGTGCCGCTCCTCCGGCGGGGTGGTGATGGTGGACATCTCGCGGATGCCGGTGACGGCCATCTCCAGGGTGCGCGGGATCGGCGTCGCGGACATGGTGAGCACGTCCACGTTGGCGCGCAGCTTCTTCAGCTGCTCCTTGTGCTCGACGCCGAAGCGCTGCTCCTCGTCGACGATGACCAGGCCGAGGTCCTTGAACCTGGTCTCGGAGGAGAACAGCCGGTGGGTGCCGATGACGACGTCCACCGAGCCCTCGAACAGCCCCTCCAGGACGGCCTTGGCCTCGGTGTCGGTCTGGAAGCGGGACAGCGCCTTCACGGTGACCGGGAAGTTGGCGTACCGCTCGGCGAAGGTGGAGAAGTGCTGCTGCACCAGCAGCGTGGTCGGCACCAGCACCGCCACCTGCTTGCCGTCCTGCACCGCCTTGAACGCGGCCCGCACCGCGATCTCGGTCTTGCCGTAGCCGACGTCGCCGCAGATCAGCCGGTCCATCGGGACGGACTTCTCCATGTCCGACTTGACCTCGGCGATGGTGGTCAGCTGGTCCGGCGTCTCCGCGTACGGGAAGGCGTCCTCCAGCTCGCGCTGCCACGGGGTGTCCGGGCCGAAGGTGTGGCCGGGCGCGGCCATCCGGGCCGAGTACAGCTTGATCAGGTCGGCGGCGATCTCCTTGACCGCCTTCTTGGCGCGCTGCTTGGTCTTCGCCCAGTCCGCGCCGCCGAGCCGGTGCAGCGTCGGGGCCTCGCCGCCGACGTACTTGGTGACCTGGTCGAGCTGGTCGGTCGGCACGAACAGCCGGTCGCCGGGGTGGCCGCGCTTGGCGGGGGCGTACTCCAGCACCAGGTACTCGCGGGTGGCGCCCTGGACGGTGCGCTGCACCATCTCGACGTACCGGCCGACGCCGTGCGCCTCGTGCACCACGTAGTCGCCGGTCGCCAGGGCCAGCGGGTCGATCGCGTTGCGGCGCCGGGACGGCATCCGGCGCATGTCCTTGGTGGAGGACCTCTGGCCGGACAGGTCGGTCTCGGTGATGACGGTGAGCTTCAGCCCCTCGTCCACGAAACCGTGCTCGATGGAGCCGCAGGAGACATACACGACGTCCCGGGTGGGCGCCTCGCCGAGGTCGGCGACCAGCCGGGCCGGGATGCCCTCGTTGCCGAGCACCTCCGCCAGCCGCGAGGCCGGTCCGTGGCCCTCGGTCACCATGACGACCCGCCAGTCGGCGGCCAGCCGGTCCTTGGCGTCGGCGATCGCCCGGGCGGTGTCGCCCCGGTAGGCCTCGACGGCGTGCATGCCGAGGGTCAGGGTGTTGGCATCGCCGTGCCAGTCAGCGACTCCGTCGCGGGCAAGGATGCCGTCGACCGTGGACTCGCTGGTCGCGAACGGGCTGACGGACCACCAGGCCAGTCCGATCTCGTCGGCGTGCTCGCGCACCTCGGCGAGCGAGCGCAGCGAGGCGGCGGAGACGTCGATGGTCTCCAGGTCGATCGGCAGGTCGCCGCCGGCGGCCGCGGCGACCCAGGAGGCGTGCAGGAACTCCTGGCTGGTGGCCACCAGGTCGGCGGCCCGGGTCCGCACCCGCTCCGGGTCGCAGACCACCGCGACCGAGCCGAGCGGCAGCACGTCGAGCAGCAGCTCCATGTCGTCGACCAGCACCGGGGCCAGCGACTCCATGCCCTCGACCGCGATGCCCTCGGCGATCTTGTCCAGGATCTCGGCCAACCCGGGCTGCCGGACGGCCAGTTCGGCGGCCCGGGCGCGCACCTCGTCGGTCAGCAGCAGCTCGCGGCAGGGCGGCGCCCACAGGCCGTGCTCGGCGATCTCCAGCGAGCGCTGGTCGGCGACCTTGAAGTAGCGGATCTCCTCGACCTCGTCGCCCCAGAACTCCACCCGCAGCGGGTGCTCCTCGGTCGGCGGGAAGACGTCCAGGATGCCGCCGCGGACGGCGAACTCGCCGCGCTTCTCGACCAGTTCGACCCGCGCATAGGCGGCCGCGGCGAGCCGGCGGGCCACCTCCCCCAGGTCGTGCGACTCGCCGCGCCGGACGGCCACCGGCTCCAGCTCGGCCAGCCCCTTGACCTGCGGCTGGAGCACCGACCGGACCGGGGCGACGATCACCTGCACCGGGCCGGCCGCCGGATCGTCCGCCCGCGGGTGGACGATCCGGCGCAGCACGGCCAGCCGGCGGCCGACGGTGTCCGAGCGGGGCGACAGCCGCTCGTGCGGCAGGGTCTCCCAGGCCGGGTACTCGGCGACCGCGTCGGCGGGCAGCAGCGAGCGCAGCGAGGCGGCCAGGTCCTCCGCCTCCCGGCCGGTGGCGGTGACGGCCAGCACCGGGCGGCCCCGGTCGCCGGCGGCCTGCCCGGCCAGTGCGCGGGCCAGCGCGGCGATGGCGAACGGCCGGGCGGCGGGCGGGCCGACCAGGTCCAGGTGGCGGCGGCTGCCGGCCGCGGCTCCGGTGGCGGTGGCCGCCTCGATCGCCTCGGCGAGCGCCGCATCCCGCGCGACGACATCGAGCAGTCCGGTCAGGCTCATCTGCGGTCTCTTCTTCGTCCCGTGGCTGGTGCTGCCTCCGGGCGGCGAGTAGCCCGCCGGGGCAACGCGAACGGCCCGGCGCGCCGAGCGGCCGGGGGTCTCCAGCCTACGCCGCGGCACGGACGGGCACGCGGTCTACGAGCCGGGCGGCGCCGCGCCGCCCGGCGGCCGGACCGCGCGGGAACGAACCGGCGGCGGCGACCACCGTGCTGTCAGGGACGCGACCGCGGACGGAACGCCGGACGGGCCGGGAACGGACCGGGGAACGGACCGGCCGGACACCGATCCGGACGGGCTCCGCCATCCGCCACGAACTGGACATACTCCTGTCACTGGCCGTCCATGGAGATCGCGCACCATGGTGAACGTGCCCGCCGCACCCAACCGTGGGGGATGGCTGTGGCGGCACTGTCGCACCCCCGATGGGGGTCGGAGGTGCGAGGCCGGGCGACCCTGGGTGGGGGCGCCCGCCCAAGCGCCGGGAACCGTGGCGCCCTTTCCTGGAGGGCGCCACGGGTCTCGGCCTCATCCGTTTCCGCGCCCGCGTGGACGCCGACCGCAACGCGGAGGCCCCGACCGCCCCCAGCGGGAGGCGGTCAGGGCCCAGGGCGCGAAGCTCACCGCGCCGATCGCGGGCGGGAGCCGGCGCTGATGGCTAACGGCGGCGGTAGGACACCGTGTTGGGGGCCGCGTAGCCGGCGCCGTCGTCCACGATGACGATCTTCGGGATGATCCGGGTCTCCTCGGCGCCCTCGGCACCTTCCGCGCCGACCGTGCCCTCCGCACCGTCCCGCTCGGCCACCGGCTCGGGCGGCGCGGCCGGCTTCGGCGGCACCACGGCCGGGGCCACCGGCCCGGTCGCCACCGGCTCGGCGGCGGCCCTGGCGCCACTGCCGGCGCCGCCGACCACCGGCTGGCGCAGCGCCGCCGTGGACTTCTGCTCCCCCGGGGCCTTCACCACCGGCTCGGCGGCCACGCCCACGGCCTTGCGCAGGTTCGGCAGCGGGATCTCCCCGGTGTCCGCCTCCGAGTCGACCGGAGCCGCATCGGCCACCGCGTCCACCGGAGCGTCCACCGGACCGCCCGCCGCAGCGCCGTCCACCGCAGCGCCGTCCACCGCACCGCCGTCCACCGGACCGGCCACCGCCGCATCGGCGGCGGCCTCGGCCGCGGCGAGCCCGGCGAAGTCCGCTGGCTCGATCTGCCCGACCGCCGCACCGGTCAGCGAGGCCAGGGTGGCCTTGATGTGGTCCAGGTGCTGCTGGACGGTCTCCAGCCGGGCGTCGAACGCGCGCTGCTCGCGCTCGCTCTCCGCGTTGATCTTCTCGGCCTCCCGGCGGGCCCGCTCGACCAGCTGGTCGGCCTTGGCCTGGGCGTCGGTCTCCAGCTGCTTGATCCGGTTCAGCACGGTCTCCCGGTGCTGCTCCGCCTCCTTGACCCGGCGCTCGGCCGTCGCGGAGACCTCGGCGTCCTCGGCGTCGGCCTTGGCCTGGGCCTCGGCGAAGGCCTCGTCGGCCTTGCGGCGCTTGGTGGCCAGCTCGGCCTCGGCGTGCTCGCCGGCCTCGGCGGCGGCGACCCGCACCTTGGCGGCGTAGGCGGTGGCCGCGTCCCGGACGGCGCGGCACTCCCGGTCGGCCTCGGAGCGGATGCCCTCGGCCTCGGCGCGGGTGCGCTCCTCGGTGCGGCGGGCGGCCGCGTCGGCCTCGGCCCGGGTGGTGGCGGCGTACTCCTTGGCCGCCTCGTGGAGCGCCTGTCCGGCGTCGTACACCTCGTCGCGCAGGTCCTCGGCGAATCGCTCGGCCTTCTCCTTGACCGCGCGGGCCTCGTTCCGGGCCATGTCGGCCAGTCCGGCGGCCTGCTCGCTGAGCACCTGGTAGTCCGGCTCCGGGGCCTCGTCGGCGGCGCGGCGGACGTCGGCCAGCCTGGTCTCCATCTGCCGGATGCCGGCGCCCAGGACGCTCAGGCGCTCCCAGGCCTCGTCACGTTGTGCGGTCAGGGCGACGAGCGCCCGGTCGACCTGGTCGGGCGCGTAGCCGCGCCGGGCCTGGGTGAAGCCGTACTGGGGGACGGCGTCGCTCATGGGCTCTTCCCCTCGTTTCGCGGGCTGCGGAGCCCATGATCGGACGGAACGAACGAATCCGGAACCGGTTGGAACACCGGGGCCGGATTCGGTCGTCGTGCGGACCGGAATATGTCGAGGACCGGACGAGTAGACCCATCCTCTTGACCTATTTTGCGCAGATCCGGACGAAACCCCAACGAGGCACAGCTACCGGGGCATGCCGGAGGGGTCGTTCCGGACACCGGAACGACCCCTCCCCACCTGCGAGGATCCGCGACGGTCCGCTACAGCAGACCGTCCCAGAACTGCTCCAGCAGCACGGCCCACCAGGTGTCCGTGTTCTGCAGGGCCGCCGGGTCGATCGCGGCGAGCTCCGCCTGGAAGTCGGTCGTCCAGCGACCGGCCTGCTCCGGCGTCAGCCCGTACCGCAGCCGCCACATCCGGCCCAGCAGGGCCAGCGCGCGGACGAACTCCGGTACACCGCTGTTGACGAACCGCGGCGGCTGGCCGGTTCCGTCGACGTCCACCGCGACCACGTTCGCGGTGCCGTACTGGACGCACAGCTGGCGGCCGTAGTCGTTGCCGAGCACCAGGTAGCCGCCGAAGTCCGGGGCCACCGGCAGGCCGCGCTCGGCGGCCAGCTCGGCGAGCGTCGGGATCGGCCGGCCCTCCTGCGCCTGGGCCCAGAAGAACGGCCCGAAGTCGCGCGGCAGCCCGGCCCACGTCAGGGTCTGCGAGACCGGCTCGGGCACCCCCTGGCGGGAGACCGCGCGCTGCTCGTAGCGGAACAGGTTCTGCCCGAAGGCCGTTCCCACCTCCTGGGCGAGCTGCTGGGGCGGCAGCGGCGGCAGCGCCTGGACCGTCCCCGGCGCGGGCAGCGGGGCCCGGAACGGGCGGACCCGCTGGGCACCGGAGGCCAGCTGGTGCAGCTCGTCCAAGTGGTCCAGCAGCTCGGCCATGCCGGCCTGCCGGGAGGCGTGGTCGCGACCGTACGGGGCGGTGTGGGTCAGCCGCACGTTCGGCCAGGAGGCCGCGATCATGCGGTTGCAGTAGCCGCCGGGCAGGTCGCAGGACTCCAGCTCGGTGTACAGCTCCAGCACCTGCTCCGGCGGCACGTTCAGCCGCCGCAGGTCCTGGAGGATCTTCCACTCCGGGTGCGGGGTGCCGGGCTCGCTGCGGTGCAGCAGCTTCTGCTCCGAGCCGTCCGGGCCCCGGTAGCTGAGCGCGGCGAAGTAGCCCGGGCCGACCGCGGGCACCCCCGGCGGCACCGGCGCGCCCTGCGGCGGGCCGGTCACCTGCGCCGGCGGGACGACCCCGGGCGCGGCGCCCGCGTTCGGGTAGCCGTACCCGGCCGCCGGCGTGACCGGGGCCGCCGGACCGCCGGGCGGCGGCGGGACGGCGGGGCCGCCGGACGGCGGGGTACCCGGGTCCGCCGGGCCGCCGAGCAGCGCCGGGTCGATCGCGCTCGCCAGCTGGGTCGCCTCGTACGCCACTCCGGCGGCGGCCGGGGCGGGCGCCGCCTGCGCGGCCGGGGCGTCACCCGCGCGCAGGCCCGCCGGGGGCGGGGGCGGCGGGGTCGAACCGGCCGCCCGGCCGCCCGGACCGGCCGCGGGTGCGCCGGAGCCCGGGGTCTGCCGCAGCTCGGCTGGCGGGGGCGGCGGCGGGGCCGAACCAGGGGCACGGCCGAGGCCGCCCTGCGCCGGGGCACCGGCGCCCGGACCGGACGGACCACCGCGCAGCCCGGCGGGCGGGGGCGGCGGCGGGGCCGAACCAGGGGCACGGCCGAGACCGCCCTGCGCCGGGGCAGCACCGGACGGCGGGGCGGCCGGGCCGGGAGCACCGGGCAGACCGGCCAGCCCACCGGGCGAGGCCAGCATGGTGGGCGCCTGCTCCACCGGGGCGCCGGGCGGGGTCGCCGGGGCACCGGGCAGGCCCATCAGGCCGGGCATGGCGTCCGGCGGCGCGAGCAGCGTCGGCGCCGGCTCGGCCACCGGGGCGGGCGCCGGGGCCTGGGCCGGCGGGGCGGCGGGCGCGGTCGGGGGCTGGGCGGTCGGGGGCTGGGCGGTCGGGGGCTGGGTGCTCGGGGGCTGGGTGCTCGGGGGCTGGGTGCCGACCGGCGGGACCGGGGGCATGCCGTAGCCGCCGCTGCTCGGGGGCATCAGCATGGTCGCGGCCTCGGCCCCGGCCGGGGCGGGCGTGTCCGGCAGGTCGGAACCGGAGGTGCGCAGGCCCTCGGGCATCAGCACGGTGGCCGCCTCGGCGCCGACCGGGGCGACCGGCGGCACCGGCGCGGCGGTGGGCGGCTGCGGGGCGGCGTACGGATCATCGCCCGGCGGGGGGGCCAGCATGGTCGGCGCGTCCCCGGCGGGCCGGTCGGAGACCGGCGGCGCGGTCAGCACGGCGGGCGCGGGCGGCACCGGCGTCGGCGGCGCGGGCGGCACCGCGGCCGGAGCCGGCGCAGGGGCGGCCACCGGCGCAGGGGCCGGAGCCGGCGCAGGGGCGACCGCCGGAGCGGCGTTCGCGCCCCCCAGCTTCTCCGCCTCCGCGGCGATCGCCGCCGCCCCCGCCTCCTGCAGCCACTGCGGCGGGCTGAGTAGGAAGGAGGTGGCCTCCACCGGCCCCGGTGCGGGCTTCGCCGCCCCGGCCGGGTTTGCCGCGACCGGCCGCCCGTACACCTCCTCGTACTGCCGGACCACCTCGTTGACGGGCAGCGCGGGCCACAGCGTGCTGGCGCCCGAGTCCCGGGCGATCACCAGCCGTGCCCCGCCCGAGCCCGGTCCGCCGTCGGCGCCGGCGGCCGGACCGCCCGCCGGGTCCGCGGGCGACACCGCCCAGCAGACGAAGCCGAGGTCGAACTCGCGGACCCGCACCTCGCGCTGCTGCGCGTGCGGCACTCCGCCGTTGATCCACTCCTCGGCGAGTTCCTGCGCCTGCGCGTACGTCACCACGCCCGGTTCACTCCTGTCCCCGTCGTCCCCACTCGTTGCCTCAACGCCGTTCCCGCGGTCACGTCAGTCCACCGCGACGGCCCGGGCGAACCCGCCGTCCACCATCAGCTCCGCGACCGTCTCCAGCTCCGGCGGGCTGCCGGCCAGCCGCAGCAGGAAGTCGTCGAAGTCGTCCCCGCAGGGCAGCAGCAGCCGGGCGCAGCGCTCCTCCGGGGCCTCCGGGCCGCCGGGGTCGCGGGCGTCGTCGTACAGGTGGAACCAGACCGAGCCGGTCCGCTCGCCGCGCACCTTGAGCGCGATGATGCCGCCCTGCGCGTAGGCGATGCCCAGGTAGTCCTTGGTGAGGTGGTCGCGCAGGCACTTGTTGGCGTAGACGACGTCCTCGGTGCCGTACTCCTCGGTGAGGGTCAGGAACGGCTGGTCGAGCAGCATGCCCAGCTCGGTGTCCAGCGCGACCCCGACCGGGCCGCGGCCGCCGCCCAGCTTGAGGAAGGTGCGGTAGGCGCCGGGCAACCGGTAGCCGAGGCGCTCCTCGGCGCGCTGCACCAGGTCCTCGGAGACGCCGATCGGGTCGCCGCCGTCCTTGGCCAGTGAGAAGTGCACGGGTCGGCGCTCCTGCAGCGGGCGGGTGCCCCGGCGGGAGTGGTCGGCGGGCGAGGTGGCCAGGCCGCCGTGGTGCCGCAGCAGGGCCTTGACCTCGACCGGGACCAGCTCCATCCGGCGCCAGCCGGGGGCGGCCCGGCCGACCGCGTGGTGCCAGGTCCAGCCGGGCGGGGTGGCGACCGCGGTCTCCAGGTCGGCCCAGAGCGGGTGGCCCTGGGTGAACAGCGCCGCGTTGGCCGAGACGTAGTCGGTCAGCCGCAGTTCGTCCACGCCGAAGCCGTCCGGCGGGTCGGCGACCTCGGCCGCCGCGGCGGCGTACGGGCCGAAGTCCGGGTAGCCGGACTCGTCCACCTGGACCCCGGCCGGGTGCCGCTCCGCGCGGACCGGGTCCGGGAAGTGCACCACCTGACCTGCGTACGCCGCGTTCGGTGCGGCGGCGACGCCGGGCCGACCTGTCGTCATCTGGGAGCCCCCACTGGCTGCTGCAAATTGCTCGGTGCGCTTGCTGGGCACCAGCCTAGGGCCTGTCCTCAACCCCCCGTCTGCGGGGCGGACGACGAGGGATCGAGGACAGGCCCCTGCGTCACCCGGCCGACCGGCCCCCCGCCCCCAGGGCCCGCCCCAACACCTCCACGACCCGCACCTGCTGGGCCTCCGTGAGGTGGGGGTGCAGCGGCAGGCTGAGCAGTTCGCGGGCGGCCCGTTCGGCGACCGGGAAGGCACCCTCGCGGTGGCCGAGCGAGCGGAACGCGGGCTGGAGGTGCACCGGGACGGGGTAGTGCACCCCGGCGCCGATCCCGGCGGCCTGCAGCGCGGCGAGCACCGCGTCCCGGCGGCCGCCGGCGATCCGCACCGGGTAGAGGTGGCGGACGTGCTCGTTGCCCGGCGCGGTGGACGGCCGCCGGACGCCCGCCAGGCCCCCGAGCAGTTCGTCGTAGCGGTCCGCGGCGGCGCGGCGGGCGGCGTTCCAGCCGGGCAGCCGGCGCAGTTTGGCCCGCAGCACCACGGCCTGCAGCGCGTCCATCCGGGAGTTGAAGCCGAGCCGCTCGTGCACGTACTTGTCGCGGGCGCCGTGGTCGCCGATCAGCCGTACGGCGGCGGCGAGTTCGTCGTCGTCGGTGAGCACCGCCCCGGCGTCGCCGTAGCCGCCGAGGTTCTTGCCCGGGTAGAAGCTGGTGGCCGCGATCCGCCCGTACGCGCCGCGGCCGTTGCGCCGGGCGCCCTGGGACTGCGCCGCGTCCTCCACCACCGGGCGGTCGCCGGCCAGTTCCAGCAGGGCCTCCATCGGCGCGAACTGGCCGAACAGGTGGACGGGCAGCAGGGCCACCGCGCCGGGCAGGGCGGCGGCGGCCCGTTCGGGGTCGATCAGCAGGTGTTCCGGGTCGACGTCGACCGGCACCGGGCGCAGCCCGGCCCGCTGCACCGCCCCGGCGGTGGCGACGAAGGTGTTGGCGGGCAGCACCACCCCGCCGCCGGGCGGCAGGTCCAGCGCACGCAGGGCCAGTTCCAGGGCGTCGGTGCCGTTGGCGGCGCCCACGCAGTGCCGGACGCCCGTGAAGGTGGCGTACTCCCGCTCGAAGGCGGTCACTTCGGGGCCCTTGACGAACCACCCGCCGGCCAGCACCCGGTCGAAGCCGGCCCGCACCTCGGCCTCGACCTCGGCGTGCGCGGCCGCCAGGTCGACCAGCGGGATCCCGGGGCTCATCGGACGGCCTCCCGGTCGCCGGCGCCCACCGGCACGGTGATGCCGCCGAGTCCGAGGCTGAGCGAGGCGGCCTCCAGGAGTTCCAGCACCCGGACCCCGGCCCGGCCGTCGGTGAGCGGGGCCCGGCCCTCGACGATGGCGGCGGCGAACTCGGCCATCACGTTGCGCAGCGCCTCCTGTTCGACCAGCGCGGGGGCGACCATCTCGCCGACCCGGTAGGAGATCAGCGCCCGGTGCCGGATGGCGTCGGTGAGCTGGTCGGGCGGGGTGAGGTCGACCCCCCGGTCGTGCACGGCCAGCCGGGCCTGCGGGTTGAGGTCGTCCCAGACCAGGGTGCGCCGGGAGCCGCCGATCAGGGTGGTGCGGACCTTCGTCGGGGAGAGCCAGTTGACGTGGCAGTGCGCCAGCGCGCCGTTGCTGAGCCGCACCGTCAGGTAGGCGACGCAGGCGCGGCCGGCCCCGATCGGATCGGCGCCCTGGGCCGAGACGCCGACCGGCACGACGCCGGGCGGCAGCACGAAGTCCAGGATGGACAGGTCGTGCGGGGCGAGGTCCCACAGCACGTCGACGTCCGGCTGCACCAGGCCGAGGTTGATCCGCACCGAGTCGAAGAACTGGACGTCCCCGATCTCCCCGCCGTGCACCAGCTCGCGGATCCGGCGGACCACCGGGGTGTAGCAGAAGGTGTGGTCGCACATCAGCACCAGCCCGGCGGCCTCGGCCAGTTCGACCAGTTCGGCGGCCTCGGCGGCGGAGGTGGTGATCGGCTTCTCCACCAGCACGTGCTTGCCGGCCTCCAGCGCGGCCCGTACCAGCGGGTAGTGGGCGCCCGCCGGGGTGGCCACCGCGACGGCGTCCACCCGTTCGTCGGCCAGCACCTGCTCGTACCGGCCGCTCGCCCCGACGGTGCTGTACTCCCCCAGCACGGAACGGGCCTTGGCCTCGTCCAGGTCGCACAGCCAGTGCAGCCGCAGCGCCGGGGTGTGCTGGGCGTTGCGGACCAGCTTCGGGCCCCAGTAGCCGGCCCCGACCACCGCGAGGCCCACCGGCCGTTCCGGCACCGGCCGGGGCGGCTCGCCCGGGGTGGGCACGTGCCCACCGGGCGCCTGGTTGGCGGCCTCGGCCGCCCACTGCTTCGACGTCATCGCTGGGGCCCCCTCACGGGGCGGGCGCACCGGCCCTCCCCGGCTCCGGCGCCGGAGCGGGCACGGGCCCGCCCCGGCGGCATCAACGTCCGGCGCGGGCACCGGAGTCGGCCCGGCCGGTGGGTACCCGTACGGCCGGCCGCGCCCCTTCGGCTCGCTGCCGGAACGGTACCGGCCGGGGCCCGGGGGCGGGGGCGGTTTCGGGAGATCGGGGGACAAGTCGTGACGAGGGTGTGCGGATGCGACCAGGGTGCCGCCAGGATTCGGGTGGGACGGGACCGCGAACCACCATCGACCGCACGGGTGTTCGCCCGGCCCCGCACCCCGGTTGTGCGGTTGTCGGTGTCGAATGACAGGCTTGCCCCGGTCCACCAGGAGCCAACAGGAACCGGACCGCCAGGAACGAGGAGGAGGACACCGCATGACCACCGGTGAGCCGGCGGGCCCGCCCGTGCTGCGCCACCTCCGTGACAGCCTGCTGCCCGCCGTCGCCGCCGCACTGTCGCTCAAGGGCGGCGAGGTGCACACCCTGGCGGGTGACAAGGCCGACCGGCGCCCGGTCCTGCACCCACTGGTCGGCGACTTCCTGGACGCCCTGCCGGCCGAGGCCCGGGAGCGGTTCACCGGCCGCTGCCCGGAGGCCGTCCTGCTCTCCCAGTACCTGACCACGGTCGACGGCAGACGCTCCAAGCGCGCCGCCCGCAAGCCGATGAGCCTGCCCGAGGCCCGCAAGGCACTCAAGGGCTCCCGGATGACCACCCTCCGGATCCGCGAGGAGGGGGACCCGGCACACGGCACCCACGCCCCGCCGTGCCGCTCCTGCGCCCCGATGCTGGAGCACTTCACCGTGCTGAGCGTCGCCGTCGGCCCGCCGGCGCGCTGAGCCGGCCGCACGCCGGGCGCCCGCGCCCGGCCGCCCCCCGTACGTCCCCCGTACGTCCCTGTCCCCCAGCCCCGGAGTACGCCCTGAACCCGCCCAGCCCACCCCCGCCCCCGGCCACCCTCGCCCCGACCACCCTCGCCCCGACCACCGAGCCCCCGGCCGGCGGTGCGCGGACCCGCCCGCGCTTCCCCGCCGAGGTCGCCGCCGAACTCAAGGCGGCCGGCTGGCACCCCGGCCGCTGGCAGATCCAGCAGGCCGAGGAATGGGCCGACGCCCTGGTCGGACACGGCGGTCCCGGCGGCGTCCCGCACGCGGTGTTCCCGGCGGCCGTGGAGGCCTGGGCCGAGTTCGGCGGCCTCGCGTTCGACCTGTCCGGTCCGGGCCGCCAGCTGGCCCGCACCCCGTTCCTGATCGATCCGATGCGCGGGCTGCACCAGCCGCGCACCCTGTTCGACCTCGGCCGGGCCCTGGGCAGCCGGCTCGCCCCGCTGGGCGAGGAGGCGTACGGGCAGGCGCTGCTGGCGGTCGACGAGGAGGGCCGGGTCTACAGCCTGGACCACACCGGCGAGTGGTTCCTCGGCCACGGCATCGACCAGGCGATCAGCGCGCTGGTGCTGGGCACCGCCCCGGAACGGCTGCGCACCGCCGGGGAGTAGGGCCGGGCCACTGACGGCCGGGCCCACTGACAGCCGGGCCCACTGACGGCCGGGGCCCGGGCCCTGTCCGGCGGATCTTGCCGGGCGCGCGACGCCGGACAGGCCCTAGCGGAGCCGGTCCCCCCGGACGGCCAGCCGGGACGGCAGCACCGCCTCCACCCGGAAGCCGCCGTCCGCCTCCGGCCCGGACGAGAAGGTGCCGCCCAGCGCGACCACCCGCTCCCGCATCCCGACCAGCCCGTTGCCCCCGCTGGGCAGCTGCGCCGCGGCCCGCTCCCCGCCCGGGCAGGCGTTCACCACGCTCACCCGCACCCCGTTCGGCGCGTACGCGAGCAGCACCGACACCTGGGCGCCGCCCGCGTGCTTGTGGGCGTTGGTCAGCCCCTCCTGGACGACCCGGTAGGCGGTCCGCTCGGCCTCGCCGGTGAACTCCTGCCGGCTGCCGCTGACCGTCAGGGTCACCGCCATCCCGGCCGCCCGGGACTGGTCCACCAGCCGGGGCAGCCCGGCCAGCGAGTCCGGCTCCGGCTGCCGCTCGTCGTCCATCCGCAGCACACCGAGGATCTCGCGCAGTTCGTTCAGCGCCTGCCGGCCCACCTCGCCCATCAGCCGGGCGCTCTGCGCGGCCTTCTCCGGATCCTTGACGGCTATTCGCTCCAGCGCCCCGGAGTGCACCACCATCAGCGAGACCCGGTGCGCGACCACGTCGTGCATCTCCCGGGCGATCCGGGTGCGCTCCTCCAGCCGGGCCCGGCGGGCGCGCTCCTGGGCCTGTTCGGCCAGCAGGTCGAGTTCGGTCTCCAGGCCGTGGGCGCGGTCCTTGAGCGACTCGATCAGCCGCCGCCGCGCCCCCACGTACAGGCCGGTGACCACCGGCGCGACGGTCAGCCCGACCGCGACCAGCAGCGACAGCAGGACCATGCCCCACAGCGGCGGCCGCTCCCCCAGCGAGTCGTCCGGGGTCATCAGCGACACCGCCATCACCGCGACCGCCTCGGCAAAGGCCAGCCCGGACAGCGCCACCACCCGGCGCCGCCGGGAGGGCCACTCCCAGGTCTCCGCCAGCGTGTACAGCGCGACCACCAGCAGCAGCACGCCGAGCATCCCGGGCAGCACCAGCAGGGTCGCCAGCACCGGGACGGCCGGCCAGCGCCGACGCACCACCAGCGAGCCGCCGGCCAGCGTGCCGAGCACCGCGATCCCGACCGCGCCCGCGGTGGTCACGTGCATCCGGGCGGACAGGAAGGAGATCGTGCTGGCCGAGCACTCGACCGCGGCCAGCAGCGCCAGGCCGACGTCGAGGAGGGCGCTGCGCCGGCGCCTCCACCACCAGAACGACCGGTCCGGCACGCGCTCCCCAGGCGACTTGCTCATGCCCCACAGATTAAGCGGCAACCCCTTCCCTTCCCCACCGGGATTGCCCGGTACGCCCCCCGAAGCCCATAAGTGGTCCAGACCACAGATGGTTTTCGGCAGGCCTGTCCGCCATCCGGCCACCTCGCGGACAGCAACCGCCCCGACACCTATGCTGGTCGCGTCGGACAGCGCGGTCCGCACGCGTCACACCCGCCACACTGCGCGTGGACCTGTGACGATGAGCCGTTGCCGAACCCCACCACCACAGGGAGCCAGCTGTGACCGCTCCGGTCCCCGCCCCGGCGGACAGCCCCAACGTTCTCGCCGCCGGCGCAGCCGCGGACAACTCCGCCCTGCGCGCGGACATCCGCCGCCTCGGCGACCTGCTCGGCGAGACGCTGGTCCGCCAGGAGGGCCCCCAACTGCTGGGCCTGGTCGAACAGGTCCGGCTGCTCAGCCGCACAGACGGCGAGGCCACCGCCGAACTCCTCTCCGACATCGACCTGGAGACGGCCGCCAAGCTGGTCCGGGCCTTCTCCACCTACTTCCACCTCGCCAACGTCACCGAGCAGGTGCACCGCGGCCGGGAGTTCGCCACCCGCCGCGCCCGCGAGGGCTCGCTGCTCGCCCAGACCGCCGACCAGCTCGCCGAGGCCGACCCCAAGCACCTCCAGGACACCCTGGCCCACCTCGCGGTCCGCCCGGTCTTCACCGCCCACCCCACCGAGGCCGCCCGCCGCAGCGTGCTCAACAAGCTGCGCCGGATCGGCGAACTCCTCGACCGCATCCACCGCGAGGAGCTCGCCTCCGGCCTGGTCGCCGCCGACCCGGCCCGCACCAGCAGCGCCAAGCGCTCCGCCGACCGCCGCCTCGCCGAGGTCATCGACCTGCTCTGGCAGACCGACGAACTGCGCATCGCCCGCCCCGAGCCCACCGACGAGGCCCGCAACGCCGTCTACTACCTGGACGAGCTCTACCGCGAGGCCGTCCCCGAGGTGCTGGAGGAGCTGCACGAGGAACTCGCCCGGGTCGGCCTGAACCTGCCCGACGGCGTGCGCCCGCTCACCTTCGGCACCTGGATCGGCGGCGACCGCGACGGCAACCCCAACGTCACCCCGCGGGTCACCTGGGACGTCCTCAACCTCCAGCACGAGTACGGCATCAAGGACGCCCTCGCCGCGATCGACGACCTGCGCAACACCCTCTCCACCTCCGAGCGGCTGGCCGGCGCCTCGGTCGAACTGCTCGCCTCGCTCAACACCGACCTGCACCGGCTCCCCGAACTCAGCCCCCGCTACAAGCGGATGAACGCCGAGGAGCCGTACCGCCTCAAGGCCACCTGCATCCGGCTCAAGCTGGAGAACACCCGCGAGCGCCTGGCCGGCGGCACCCCGCACGTCGAGGGCCGCGACTACGTCGGCACCCGCGAACTGATCGCCGACCTGCGGCTGATCCAGGACTCGCTGCGCTCCCACCGCGGCGAGCTGATCGCCGACGGCCGACTGGCCCGCGCCATCCGCACCATCGAGGCCTTCGGCCTCCAACTCGCCACCATGGACGTGCGCGAGCACGCCGAGGCCCACCACCACGCCCTCGGCCAGCTCTTCGACCGCCTCGGCGAGGAGGCCTGGCGCTACGCCGACATGCCCCGCGAGTACCGGCAGAAGCTGCTCGCCAAGGAGCTGCGCTCGCGCCGCCCGCTCGCCCCCACCCCGGCCCCGCTGGACGAGGCCGGCACCAAGACCCTCGGCGTCTTCAACACCATCCGCGAGGGCTTCGAGCGCTTCGGCGACGAGATCGTCGAGAGCTACATCATCTCGATGTGCCAGGGCGCCGACGACGTCTTCGCGGCCACCGTGCTGGCCCGCGAGGCCGGCCTGATCGACCTGCACGCCGGGATCGCCAAGATCGGCATCGTGCCGCTGCTGGAGACCACCGAGGAACTCCAGCAGGCCGACCGCATCATGGACGAGATGCTCTCCGACCCCTCGTACCGGCTGCTGGTCGCGCTGCGCGGGGACGTCCAGGAGGTCATGCTCGGCTACTCCGACTCCTCCAAGTTCGGCGGCATCACCACCTCCCAGTGGGAGATCCACCGCGCCCAGCGCCGGCTGCGCGACGTCGCCCACCGCTACGGCATCCGGCTGCGCCTGTTCCACGGCCGCGGCGGCACCGTCGGCCGCGGCGGCGGCCCCTCGCACGAGGCCATCCTGGCCCAGCCCTGGGGCACCCTGGAGGGCGAGATCAAGGTGACCGAGCAGGGCGAGGTCATCTCCGACAAGTACCTGCTCCCCTCCCTCGCCCGGGAGAACCTGGAGCTGACCATCTCCGCCACCCTCGCCGCCTCCGCGCTGCACACCGCTCCGCGCCAGGCCCCCGAGGAACTGGCCCGCTGGGACGCCGCGATGGACCGGGTCTCCGAGGCCGCCCACACCTCCTACCGCGCCCTGGTCGACCAGGAGGACCTGCCGAAGTACTTCTTCGCCTCCACCCCGGTCGACCAACTCGCCTCGCTGCACCTGGGCTCCCGCCCGTCCCGCCGCCCCGACTCCGGCGCGGGGCTGGACGGCCTGCGGGCCATCCCGTGGGTGTTCGGCTGGACCCAGTCCCGCCAGATCGTCCCCGGCTGGTACGGCGTCGGCTCCGGCCTCGCCGCCGCCCGCGCGGCCGGACTCGGCGACGTGCTGGACGAGATGTACGGCCAGTGGCACTTCTTCCGCAACTTCCTGTCCAACGTCGCCATGACGCTGGCCAAGACCGACCTGCGGATCGCCCGCCACTACGTCGAGCAGCTGGTGCCCGGTGAGCTGCGGCACATCTTCGACCAGATCGTCACCGAGCACGAGCTCACCCTGCGCGAGGTGCTCCGGCTCACCGGCGAGAGCGAACTGCTGGAGCACAACCCGGTGCTGAAGCAGACCTTCACCGTCCGCGACGCCTACCTCGACCCGATCTCCTACCTCCAGGTCGCGCTGCTGCGCCGCCAGCGCGAGGAGGTCGCCGCCGGCCGCCCGGAGGACCCGCTGCGCGCCCGCGCCCTGCTGCTCACCGTCAACGGCGTCGCCGCCGGCCTGCGCAACACCGGCTGACCGCCGCCCGGACACGCGTCGGGGCCGGTGCTCTCCACGAGCACCGGCCCCTCGCCGTGGTTTCCTACTCCGCGGGCTCGCCCGCGCGCCGGCGCTTCAGCCACAGCGCCGCGCCGCCGGCCGCGACCACCAGGCCGCCGCCGACCGCCAGCAGCCCCGCGTCCGGACCGACCGACTCACCGAGCACCGGGGCGAACTGGGCCGCCGCGGGCTCCGGCGAGACCACCGGATCCGGCTCGGCCACCGGTTCGGCGTGCGCCACCGCACCGCCGGACAGCAGCACCCCGGCCGCCCCCAGCGCACCGGCGGTGCCCATCCGTCGTCCGAGCCGCTTCAGCCGGACCACCCGGAGCCGCCGAAGTCGGCGGACCGGACGCAATCTGCGCATCGAGAACTCCCCAGGACCCGTTCGCCTACCGGGCCGACGCTATCCGATCCCGCACAGGCTTCTCACACGGATTCAGGTTTGCCGGGCAAGCGTTGCACGACTGTTGTGTACCCGGCACAGCGTGCACATGACGTCACGTCAGGAGTTGTACGAACCCTGCGCCCGCTCCAGTCCCTCGGACAGCAGCGCCTCCACCGCGTCCGCCGAGCGGTCCACGAACCAGTCCAGTTCCTTGCGCTCGGTCGAGGAGAAGTCCTTCAGCACGAAGTCCGCGACCTCCATCCGGCCCGGCGGTCGGCCGATCCCGCAGCGCACCCGGTGGTAGTCCGGGCCGAGCGACTTGGTGATCGACTTCAGCCCGTTGTGGCCGTTGTCGCCGCCGCCCAGCTTCAGCCGCAGCGCCGCGTAGTCGATGTCCAGCTCGTCGTGGACGGCGATCAGCGCCGAGGCGGGCGCCTTGTAGAAGTCCCGCAGCGCCGTCACCGGCCCGCCGGAGAGGTTCATGAAGGACTGCGGCTTGGCCAGCACCACCCGCTTGCCCGCCAGCCGTCCCTCGGCCACCTGGGCCCGGCTCTTGTGCGCCTTGAACTTGGCGCCCATCCGCTGCGCCAGCAGGTCCACCACCATGAAGCCGATGTTGTGCCGGTTGCGGGCGTACTGCTCGCCCGGGTTGCCCAGCCCCACCACCAGCCAGGGGCCGTCGTACTCGTCCGCCATCCTCTTCCTCCTTCGCGCTCGACGTCATCATCCCGGACACACCGCTGCCCCGGCCGCTCCAGGGGAGCGACCGGGGCAGCGGTCAAAAGCTCAGACGCGGGAGGCTCAGGCCTCGGCGCCCTCGGCCTCGGCGCCCTCGGCCTCGACCGGGGCGGCCTGGGCGGCGATGACCTGCAGCACGACGGCGTCGCCGTCGACGGCCAGCGAGGTGCCGGCCGGCAGGACGATGTCCTTGGCGAGGATGGAGGCACCGGCCGCCAGGCCCGCGATCGAGACGGTGACGGCCTCGGGCAGGTGGGTGGCCTCGGCCTCGATCGGCAGGGCCTGCAGGACGTGCTCCAGCAGGTTGCCACCGGCGGCCAGCTCGCCCTCGGTGTGGACCGGAACCTCGACGCTGACCTTCTCGCCACGCTTGACCAGCAGCAGGTCGACGTGCTCGATGGTGCGCTTGATGGCCTCGCGCTGGACGGCCTTCGGCAGGACGTACTCGTCCTTGCCCTCGATCGGAACGACCAGCAGGGCGTTCGGGGCCTTGAGGGCCATCATCAGGTCGTGGCCGGGCAGGTTCAGGTGAACCGGGGTGTGACCGTGGCCGTAGACGACACCGGGGACGAAGCCGGCGCGGCGGGCGCGACGGGCGGCACCCTTGCCGAACTCGGTACGGGTCTCAGCGGCAAGGCGGATCTCGGACACGACTGCACTCCTCGTGAAGACTGGCGCGGGGGTGCAGGCAACGCGAAAAACCGCCGGGCCACACCCTCAGTACGTTCGGGGGTCACTCGGCGGCAACGAACTCTGCCGACGGACGGGATCCGCCACCGGCAGCGCGTCGATCACGGTGCCGGTGTCCGTCGAGCGGGCACACGGCATCCCTCGCCGAGCAGTTTCACGAGTCTAACCGCACCGGCCCCCTCCCGCGAAATCGCCCCCCCGGCGGCCGAACGGCGGGCGGCCCCGGACCGACGTCGGTCCGGGGCCGCCTGCGTGGGGCTTCGTCAGTGCACGCCCTCGAAGAGGCTGGTGACCGAGCCCTCCTCGAACACCTCGCGGATCGCGGCGGCGATCGACGGGGCGATGGAGAGGGTGGTGATCTTGTCGAGCTGGAGCTCCGCCGGGGTGGGCAGGGTGTTGGTGAACACGAACTCGCTCACCCGGGAGTTCTTCAGCCGGTCCGCGGCCGGGCCGGAGAGCACGCCGTGGGTGGCGGCCACCACGACGTCCGCGGCGCCGTTCTCGAACAGCGCGTCGGCGGCGGCACAGATGGTGCCGGCGGTGTCGATCATGTCGTCGACCAGGACGCAGACCCGGTCCTTGACGTCACCGACGACGTCGGCCGACAGGATGGTGTTGGCCCGGGTGATGTCGCGGCGCTTGTGGATGATCGCCAGCGGGGCGTCCAGCCGGTCGCACCACTGGTCGGCGACCTTGACCCGGCCGGCGTCCGGCGAGACGACGGTCAGCTTGTCGCGGTCGACCTTCCCGCCGATGTAGTCGGCCAGCAGCGGCAGCGCGAACAGGTGGTCCACCGGGCCGTCGAAGAAGCCCTGGATCTGCGCGGTGTGCAGGTCGACGGCCATCAGGCGGTCGGCACCGGCCTGGCGCAGCAGGTCGGCGACCAGCCGGGCCGAGATGGGCTCGCGGCCGAGGTGCTTCTTGTCCTGGCGGGCGTACCCGTAGAACGGCAGGATCGCGGTGATGCTCTTGGCGGAGGCCCGCTTGAGAGCGTCGATCATGATCAGCTGTTCCATGATCCACTGGTTGATGGGAGCCGTGTGGCTCTGCATCACGAAGCAGTCCGCGCCACGCGCCGACTCCAGGAAGCGGACGTAGATCTCGCCGTTGGCGAAGTCCAGGGCCTTGGTCGGGACCAGCTCGGTCCCCAGCGCCTCGGCAACCTCCTTCGCCAGCTCCGGGTGGGCACGGCCGGAGAAGAGCTTGAGCTTCTTCTCACCCGACGTCGTGATCCCGCTCACTGCACCGTCTCCTCGCGTTGCGGACGCTGAACCCCGTTCCCGACGAGGGCAGGCGCAGCCCGCACTCACGGAGGATCGGGGAATTGTCGGTACGCCTGGACACGGGCGGAAAGCCCAGTGGCGCACGTATGTCCCCCAGGTTACGCGCCCGCGCAGAAACCGTCCGCCCCGGGGACCGGCCGACCGGCCCCCGGCGGGAGCGTCAGGCCTGCGCGGCGCCGTCCGCCGCGGCCTTGGCGGCCTGCGCGGAGGTGCTCCCGGGGCGCTTGCGCTCGACCCAGCCCTCGATGTTGCGCTGCTGCGCGCGGCTCACGCCGAGTGCGCCGGGCGGAACGTCGGTGGTGATGACCGAGCCCGCGCCGGTGTACGCGCCGTCGCCGACGGTGACCGGGGCGATGAACATGTTGTCCGAGCCGGTGCGGCAGTGCGCGCCGATGACGGTGCGGTGCTTGTTGACCCCGTCGTAGTTCACGGTCACCGAGGCCGCGCCGACGTTGCTGCCCTCGCCGATGGTGGCGTCGCCGATGTAGGAGAGGTGCGGCACCTTGGCGCCCTCGCCCAGCTCGGAGTTCTTCACCTCGACGTAGGTGCCGACCTTCGCCTTGCGGGCCAGCTTCGCCCCCGGCCGCAGGTAGGCGTACGGGCCGGTGGCGGCCAGCTCGCCGATCTCGGCGCGGTCGGCCGTGGTGTTGCTCACCCGGGCGCCGGCGCCGACCAGGGTGTCCCTGAGGGTGGAGTTCGGGCCGACCTCGCAGTCCTCGCCGAGGTGGGTGGCGCCCTGCAGCTGGGTGTTCGGCAGCACGACGGCGTCCGGCTCGTACGTCACCTGGACGTCGATCCAGGTGGTCGCCGGGTCGACCACGGTGACGCCCGCGCGCATCGCCCGCTCCAGCAGGCGGTCGTTCAGCAGTCGGCGGGCCTGCGCCAGCTGGACCCGGTCGTTGATGCCCAGGATGTCCCGGTGGTCCTCGGCGACCACGGCGCCGACCCGGTGCCCGGCCTTGCGCAGGATCTCCAGGGTGTCGGTCAGGTACTCCTCGCCCTGCGAGTTGTCCGTGGTGAGCTCCGCCAGCGCCTCGGTGAGCAGCTTGGCGTCGAAGGCGAACACGCCCGAGTTGATCTCGGCGATCGCGCGCTGGGTGTCGGTGGCGTCCCGCTCCTCGACGATCGCGGCGACGGTGCCGTCCTCGTCGCGCAGGATCCGGCCGTAGCCGAAGGGCTCGGGGACGACGGCGGTCAGCACGGTGACGCCGTTCTGCTGCGCCTCGTGCGAGCGCGCCAGCCGGCGCAGGGTGTCGCCGGTCAGCAGCGGCGAGTCCCCGGCGGTGACGATCACCGTGCCGTCCAGCGTCACGCCGTCGGCGGCCAGCGCCTCCAGCGCGGTGCGCACCGCGTGGCCGGTGCCGTTCTGCTGCTCCTGCACCACCGGGCGGGCGGCCGGGTAGTGCGCCGCCAGGTGCTCCTCGACCTGCTCGCGCTGGTGGCCGACCACCACGACGAGCTGGCCGGGCGTCAGTTCTCCGGCCGCCGAGACCGCGTGCCCCACCAGCGAGCGCCCGCACACCTCGTGCAGCACCTTGGGCAGCTTGTTCGACTTCATCCGGGTCCCGCCACCGGCGGCGAGCACGACAACGGCGGCAAGCGAATTGGCACCCATGCGGGGAGGCTCCTCAGTAGGTTCACAGAGAGGGCAGAGCAGGCCAGAACGCGGATCCGCACATGTGCTCTGGCAGTTCGAGGATAGTGCGAGCCCGCCGGCCGGAATGCCGGCGGCCCGGCTCGCGCACGCCTGCCCGCGGCCTTACTCAGTGCTCCCGGAGGAGGATTCGAACCCCCATAAGCTGGACCAAAACCAGCTGTCCTGCCCTTAGACGATCCGGGACCGGAGCTCCCGCCGCCGGAGGGCCGGCGGCGCGCTGGGCCAAGACTACGGGGTAGCGCGCTTCACATCTACCACCTGTGCCGACCGCCCCGGCCGCCGGATCCCTTGACCGGTGCGGCCCCGGGTTCATCCATCCAGTCGGGTGAATTCACTCAAGCGCCGCGCGGCGGTGTGTTCCCGCGGACACGGAGCGCAACCTACGATGCCGTAGGTTACGCCAACGTAGGCTCCGCTCTGTCCCGATTCGGGACGCCGCGAAGGGACGCCCATGACCATCCAGGCCGGCGAGGCGCGCGCGGGGTCCGCCGCGCACCCCGACCCCTCCTCCGATCCCTCCGCCGACGCCGCGACCCGGCTGTCCGCCACCCGCGGCGGGGAGAAGCAGGGTCTCGCCGAGCGGATCGCGCTCGCCCTGTTCATCCTCCTGCCGTTCACCGCGCTGGTCGCCGCCGTACCGGTGGCCTGGGGGTGGGGACTGGGGTGGACGGACGTGGCGGTCACCGTCGCCATGTACTTCCTCACCTGTCACGGCATCACCGTCGGCTACCACCGCTACTTCACCCACGGCGCCTTCAAGGCCTCCCGTCCGATGCGGCTGGCGCTGGCCGTCGTCGGCAGCCTCGCCGTCGAGGGCCCGCTGGTGCGCTGGGTGGCCGACCACCGCAAGCACCACCGGTTCAGCGACAAGGACGGCGACCCGCACTCGCCCTGGCGCTACGGGGAGAGCGTCCCGGCGCTGATCAAGGGCCTGTGGTGGGCCCACATGGGCTGGATGTTCGACGAGGAGCAGACCCCCCAGCTCAAGTACGCCCCGGACCTGATCGGGGACCCGGCGATGCGGCGGATCTCCCGGCTGTTCTGGCTCTGGACCACCATCTCGCTGCTGCTGCCCGCGCTGGTCGGCGGCCTGGTGAGCCTCTCCTGGGAGGGCGCGCTGTCCGCCTTCTTCTGGGGCTCGCTGGTCCGGGTCGCGCTGCTGCACCACGTCACCTGGTCGATCAACTCGATCTGTCACGCCGTCGGCCGGCGCCCGTTCCGCTCCCGGGACCGCTCCGGCAACGTCTGGTGGCTCGCGGTGCTCTCCTGCGGCGAGTCCTGGCACAACCTGCACCACGCCGACCCGACCGCGGCCCGGCACGGGGTGCTGCGCGGGCAGATCGACTCCTCGGCCCGGCTGATCCGCTGGTTCGAGCTGGCCGGCTGGGTCCGGGACGTCCGCTGGCCGGACGCGGAGCGGATCGCCGCCCGCCGCGCCGCATGAGGCGGCGCTTCCAGCATGATGTAGGGGTGAACGGGAGCAGCGCAGACAGCACAGGCGGTCACCACAGCACGCGGACGGACGCGGCGCCCGGAACGGCGCCGGCCCGTCCGCGGGCCGCCGCGGCGCCGGGCGCGGCCCCCGCCGGCGGTGCCCCCCACGGCGCGGCCGACCAGGCCGCCGGCGGGCCCGCGACCGCAGCGGCCCCGCGCCGCCGGGGCGGCCGGGTCCGGATGACCGGCAAGCAGCGCCGGGAGCAGTTGCTGGAGATCGGCCGGACGGTCTTCGCCGAGCGTGGCTACGACGGCACCTCGGTGGAGGAGATCGCCGAGCGCGCCGGAGTGTCCAAGCCCGTGGTGTACGAGCACTTCGGGGGCAAGGAGGGGCTGTACGCGGTGGTGGTGGACCGCGAGATGCAGCTGCTGCTGGACATGGTGACCGGGGCGCTCACCGGCGGCCACTCGCGCGAGCTGCTGGAGCAGGCCGCGTTCGCGCTGATGGACTACATCGACACCTCGACGGACGGCTTCCGGATCCTGGTCCGGGACTCCCCGGTGGCCCAGTCGACCGGCACCTTCGCCTCGCTGATCAGCGACATCGCGACCCAGGTCGAGGACATCCTGGGCCTGGAGTTCAAGTCCCGGGGCTTCGACGCCCGGCTGGCCCCGATGTACTCCCAGATGCTGGTCGGCATGGTCGCGCTGACCGGCCAGTGGTGGCTGGAGGTCCGCAAGCCGGACAAGGCGACGGTGGCGGCGCACCTGGTGAACCTGGCCTGGCACGGCCTGGAGGGCCTGGAGCGGCACCCGAGGCTGGTCGGCGACCGCCTGGCCTGACCCGCCGGGTGCCGCCCGGCCCGCTCACCGCTCGACCCCGACGGCCCAGCGCTCGACCCGACGGCCTACCGCTTGACCCCGACGGCGAAGATCCGCCGGAACGGGAAGACCGTCCCGTACGGCCCGGCCGGGTAGGCCTCGCGCAGCAGCCCCCCGTACTCGGCGAGGAAGGCGGCCCGCTCGGCCGGATCGGTGAGCCGGCCGAGTACGGGGCGCAGCGCGGTGCCCTTGACCCACTCCAGCACCGGGTCCGGACCGGGCAGCAGCGTGCTGTAGGTGGTCTCCCAGACGTCGACGGCGCAGCCGGCCCCGGCGAGGGCGTCCAGGTACCGCTCGGGCCGGTGGACACCGCTGCGGACCGCCTCGGCGCCGAGGGCGTCGCGCCAGCGGGGGCTGCGGCGCAGGTCGGCGAGCAGGGTGTGGCTGGGGGCCTCGAAGTTGCCGGGCACCTGGAAGGCGACCACCCCGCCGGGCTCGAGGGCCTCCGCCCAGCGCGGCAGCACCGCGAGGTGCCCGTCCACCCACTGGAGGGTGGCGTTGGAGGCGATCAGGTCGGGCGCGACCGGGGCCGGGTCGTAGTGGCCGGCGTCGGCGAGCAGGTAGTCGGCGCTGGGCTCGCCCTCGGTGCGGGCGGTCTCCAGCATCGGGGCGGAGTTGTCGACGCCGGTGATCCGGGCCCGCGGCCAGCGTTCGCGCAGTACGGCGGTGGAGTTGCCGGGGCCGCAGCCGATGTCGAGGATCGTCGCGGCGGGTTCGTTCGGCAGGGCGGGGACGCGGGCGAGCAGGTCGCGCAGCGGGCGGGTGCGTTCGTCGGCGAAGCGCAGGTACTGCGCCGGGTCCCAGACGGGGCTGGTCATGGTTCACCTCGCAGGTATCTCGACATCAAGATATCTCCGGAAGCCTCGCTGGCATATTTCTCGATGTCAAGAGACTTCACATCGACACATCCACCGATACACTGATCGACATGGAGGACGAGGTCGACAGGCTGGTCGCAGCATGGCGCCGGGAGCGCCCCGACCTCGACGTGGAGCCGCTGGAGGTGCTCAGCCGGGTCAGCCGGCTCGCCCGCCACCTCGACCGCGCCCGCCGCACCGCCTTCGCCGAGCACGGCCTGGAACCCTGGGAGTTCGACGTCCTGACCGCCCTGCGGCGGGCCGGCTCCCCGTACCAGCTCTCCCCCGGGCAACTGCTCACCCAGACCCTGGTCACCTCCGGCACCATGACCAACCGGATCGACCGCCTCACCGGCAAGGGCCTGGTCAAGCGGCTGCCCGACCCCGACGACCGGCGCGGCGTGCTCGTCCGGCTCACCGACGACGGCCGCGACCGCGCCGACCAGGCACTGGCCGGCCTGCTGGCGCACGAACGCGAACTGCTGGCCCAGCTCAGCTCCGGCCAGCAGGGCGAACTCGCCGCCCTGCTGCGGCTGCTGGTCGCCCCCTTCGACAACATCCCGGGCTGACACCGGACTCCGGCGGCTACGGCGCGGAGGCGATCGACGGCGGTACGGCCGGCTCCGCCGGACTGACCCCGGCTCTGCGGGCCACCGCGACGGCGGCCAGCGTGGAGTGCACCCCCAACTTCCCCAGCACGTTCTGCATGTGGGTGCGGACGGTGTGCGGCGACAGGTACAGCCGCTCCGCCACCGCCTGCCGGCCCAGACCCGCCACCATGCAGCGCAGGATCTGCTTCTCCCGCGGGGTCAGGGTGTCGACCAGCCGCTCGCTCTCGGTGCGGTCCCGCCGGGCGGTGGTGAGCTCCCGGATCACCCCGGTGAGCAGCGCGGGCGGCAGATGCGTCTCGTCCCGCAGCACCCCCCGAACCACCGCGAGCAGCCGGGCCAGCGAACTCTCCTTCGCCACCCAGCCGGTGGCGCCCGCGTGCAGCGCCCGGGCCGCGCGGTGCGGGTCGTCGGCGGTGGCCAGCACCACCGCGCGCAGCCCCGGGTGGGCCCGGCGGAGCCGGCCGAGCAGGGTGATCCCGTCCGGCGGCGGGGCGGCGGGGCGGAGCTGCTCGGCGCGCAGTTGGTCAGGGCGCGGTTGGTCCGTACGCGGCTGGTCCGTACGCGGTTGGTCCGTACGCGGCTGGTCCGCCGGTCGGGTGGCGGGCCCGGGCGGCGCGGGTGCGGCGCCCGGGCGGCGCGGCGGCGGCAGCGCCGTGGCCTGGCGTCGGCGGGCCTCCTCGACCGCGAGCCGCCCGCGCGGAGCCGCCCCGCCCACCTCGGTGCCCAGGTCGGCGTCGACCAGCACCACGTCGTAGGCCCGCCCCTCGGCGGCGGCCCGCTCCAGCGCCCGCTCGGCGGCGGCCGCGCTGCCGGCCGCGCCCACCTCCACGTCGGGCTCGGCGGCGAGGGCCGCGGCCAGCGCCTCGGCGAAGATCCGGTGGCCGTCGACCACCAGGACCCGGATCCGCCCCATCGTCACTACCCCCTGCTCAGAGCGCCCGAGCCCGGGAGGCGGGGACCGGTACGGCGTCCGCGTTCCGGACCCGCCGCTCCGCCCGCCCACCGGTGGCCGGTGAAGCCGAAAGGGCGCCGGCCCCCACCGGTACCGCACTCAGCGTACGGGCCGGGAAACGCCCCCGTGGCGGTTCGGTGAAGTTTCGTCAGGAGGTGTGCGAGCGGCCGGAATTGTCCGTTCGGGCCGCTCCCGGGGGTGCCGTAGGCACCCTCGGGAGCGGCCCGGTCGACCGGGCAGGCGGCGGCTACTTCGCGCTCTTCTCCAGGGCGAACTTCCAGGCGTCGGCGACGATGTCGTCCAGGTTCGGGCGGCGCGGCGTCCAGCCCAGCTCCTGGTGGGCCCGCTCGGCGGAGGCCACCAGCACCGCCGGGTCGCCCGCCCGGCGGCCGACCACCTGCACCGGGATCTCCCGGCCGGTGACGCGCTTGACCGACTCGATCACCTCGCGGACCGAGAAGCCGCTGCCGTTGCCCAGGTTGCAGATCAGGTGCTCGCCCGGCTTGGCGGCGTCCAGCGCCAGCAGGTGCGCGTCGGCCAGGTCGGCGACGTGGATGTAGTCGCGGATGCAGGTGCCGTCCGGGGTCGGGTAGTCCTCGCCGAACACCGCGATGTGCGGACGCTGCCCGAGCGCGGCCTGGAAGACCAGCGGGATCAGGTGCGACTCGGGGTCGTGGCGCTCGCCGTAGGCGCCGTACGCGCCGGCCACGTTGAAGTAGCGCAGCGAGACGGCGGCCAGGCCGTGGGCGACGGCCTCGCTGGTGATCATGTGGTCCATGGCGAGCTTGCTGGCGCCGTAGGTGTTGGTCGGCGAGGTCCGGGCGGTCTCGGCGATCGGCACGACCTCCGGCTCGCCGTACACGGCGGCGGTGGAGGAGAACACCAGCTTGCGCACGCCCGCCGTACGCATCGCGGTGATCAGCTCCAGCGAGCCGGCCACGTTGTTGCGCCAGTACTTCTCCGGGTCGACGACCGACTCGCCGACCTGCGAGGAGGCGGCGAAGTGCAGCACGCCGTCGAAGGAGCCGTCCAGCACCCGGCCGGCCTCCTGGATCCGGCCCTCGACGAACTCGGCACCCGCCGGGACGCCCTCGCGGAAGCCGGTGGAGAGGTCGTCCAGGACGGTCACCTGGTGACCCGCCTCCAGCAGGTGGGCGGCCACCACGCTGCCGACGTAGCCGGCGCCACCCGTGACCAGGTACTTACTCATGATGAGACCTCCAGCGGGCGATGGTCCGCCCGCTCGGCGGGGCCATCGACGGAATGCGTGCGTACGACTGGGGTCAATTGTCCCTGTCCGCCGGGGTGCTCGGGACCACCCGGGTGATCGCCCGGGCGCATTCTCACCCACTCCTCAGGCGGTCCGGCCGGTTGTCCTCCGGCCGTTCTCCGGCTGCCCACAGGCCGTTCCGGGTCACTGTTGCGGCTGCCCACAGGCCGTTCCGGGTCACCGTTGCGGGTCACCGTTCCGGGGTGGCCGTGCCCAGCCGTCGCAGGTGGGCCGTGCTCAGCCGCCTCGGGCGGGCCGTGCTCAGCCGCCTCGGGCGGGCCGGGCTCAGCCGCCGGCCAGCCGCTCCAGCAGACCGGTGCGCGCGGCCACCGCGGCCGCCTCCAACCGGGTCCGGGCGCCGAGCTTCATCAGCACCCGTTGGACGTGGGTCCGGGCGGTGCTCGCGGCGATCCGCATCCCGGCGGCGATCGCCGCGGTGTCCTCGCCGTCCGCGATCCGGGCCAGCACCTGCACCTCACGGCGGGTCAGCAGCCGCAGCAGCCGGACCGCCTCGTCGTCCGGTTCGGCCACCGGGCGCAGCAGTTGGTCGAAGGCTCCGCGCAGAACGTCCACCGTCACCGCGGCCTCGCCCGCCCGGGCCCGTCCGATCGCCCGCTCGACCACTTCGATCCGCTCGTCGCTGGGCACGTAGCCCGCCGCCCCGGCCGCGAACGCACAGGCCACCCCCCGGAGTTCACCGACCGGCCCGAGCACGATCACGGCCACCTCGGGGCGCTCCCGGCGGATCCGGCGCAGCCCGTCGAAGGCCCCCGGCTCCCCCGGCGCGGCCACCCCCAGCAGGCACACCTCGGGCCGTCGCCCGGCCACCAGGTCGGCGGCGACCCCGGCCGGCGAACCGACCGCGAGCACCCGGTGGCCGCGCAGCTGCAGCGCGGTGGCCAGCGCCTCGGCCAGCAGCCGGTGGTCGTCGACAACCACGAGTCGAACGCCCATGACGCCCTCCCGGTCGGGGTCCGGCTCGCGCCCGCACCCCTCGGGCGGGCGGCCGATGACGCACCATCACAGCGCATTCCGTACCCGACCCGCTAGGCCACCGCGTGTCGCCGGACGAGGCGCGGGAACGCGAAAGACCCCCGCCGTGAGGCGAGGGTCTTTCAGTTGAGCCCCCATGCGGAATCGAACCGCAGACCTTCTCCTTACCATGGAGACGCTCTACCGACTGAGCTATAGGGGCTTGCCGGGTTTTCGTTTTCCCGGGCCGGTCGAACAAGGAAGACATTACACGGCCGTCGGCCCGGAAGGGAAATCGGCTCCGCTCCGCCCCTCGGGCACCCCCGGGCGCCCCGCAGCCGCCCGCCCGCGTGCCTACCCGGACCACCCGGACCGGCGGGTCGCTAACGGGGCGCCTCGGTGTGCGCCGCGTCGAACTCCTCGCGGGCCGCGAGCATCTGCAGAGCCCGCCGCTCCGTCCAGCGCCCGAGCGGCAGGACCAGCTCGGCCAGCTCCCGGCCCAGCGGCCGCAGGTCGTAGACCACCCGCGGCGGCGTCTCCGGGAAGACCGTGCGGAGCACCAGGCCGCCGCGCTCCAGGTTCCGCAGGGACTGGGTGAGCATCTTGCGGCTGACCCCGCCGACCGCGCGCTGGAGTTCGGAGAAGCGCTGGGGGCCACAGGTGAAGAGGCTCATCAGGATCAGCAGCGACCACTTGTCGGCGAGCTCGGCGAACAGCTCACGACTGGGGCAGAGCTGGGCGAAGACGTCGCACTCCTGCTCGTCGCCGCCCTGCTCGTCGCTCCCCCACTCCCCGCAGCCCCGCCCCCCGCGGCCCCGCTCCCCGTGCCATCCGGCCCCGGTCGGGGCCGCTTCCTCCGTCGTCATACCGCCCAGGGTAGACCCACGGTCTCCGATCCATACCTGGTCTCCATTGGAGACCTGGTCTATATTGGAGACCGTTCGACGGTTCGGGCCGCGCCGCGCCCCTCGGGCCCGCTGTGTCCGCCCCGCCCGTCCCATCCGTTCTCCCTGTTCCTCCGCCCGCACAGGAGTCCCGCATGACCGCCATCCGCCCGACCGTCGTCCTCGCCTACCACTCCGGCTACGGCCACACCGCCGTGCTCGCCGAGGCCGTCGCCCGGGGCGCCACCGCCGCGGGCGCCGAGGTCACCCTGATCTCCGTCGACACCATCACCGAGGAGCAGTGGGCCCAGCTGGACGCCGCCGACGCGATCGTCTTCGGCTCCCCCACCTACATGGGCACCGCCTCCGGCGCCTTCCACGTCTTCGCCGAGGCCACCAGCAAGCGCTGGTACACCGACGCCTGGAAGGACAAGCTCGCGGCCGGCTTCACCAACTCCGCCTCCAAGAGCGGCGACAAGGCCGACACCCTCGGCTACTTCCAGACCCTCGCCGCCCAGCACGGCATGAACTGGGTCAACCTCGGTCTCAAGCCGGGCTGGAACGCCACCACCGCCTCCGAGAACGACCTCAACCGCCTCGGCTTCTCCAACGGTGCGGCCGCCTCCACCCCGGCCGACGCCGGCGTCGAGGCCGTCCACAAGGCCGACATCGCGACCGCAGAGCACCTGGGCGGCCGCGTCGCCCGGCACACCGCCGTCGTGCTGGCCGGCCGCGCCGCCCTGGCCGGCTGAACCACCCCCGCACGGCTACGCCGCCGGATCCGCCCCCAGCACGGGCGCCCGGCGGCGTCCGCCGTCCACCGCCGCCAACTCCGTACCCGTGGTGTCCGGCAGCAGCCACAGACAGCCCATCGCCACCACCCCCAGCACCGCCAGGTACCAGCCGACCGGCTGCGCCGTCCCGTACGCCTCCGTCAGCCGGGTCGCCACCAGCGGCGTCGTCGCCCCGCCCACCACGCCGCCCAGGTTGTACGTCAACGCGGCACCCGTGTACCGCACCCGGGTCGGGAACAGCTCCGGCAGGAACGCCGCCACCGGGCCCATCAGACAGCCCAGCACCACCATCGCCCCGGCCAGCGCCAGGAACATCAACGGCCGGCGCACCGTCTCCAGCAGCGGGAACAGCACCAGCGACCACCCCGCCGCCAGCGCCGTCGCCCACCGCATCGTCCGCCGGCGGCCCCACCGGTCACTGCGCGAGGCGCTCAGCCACACCGTCACCGCCCCGCCCACCGCACCGACCAGCAACATCGACAGCACCAGCGTGCTCGCCACCCCCAGGCCGGAGGTCGCGTACGCCAGCGCGTAGGTGGTGGTCAGGTAGAACAGCGCGTACCCGACCGTGATCGCCCCACCGCCCGCCAGCACCGGCCGCCAGCGCTCGCGCAACACCTCCACCACCGGCGGTCGGTCACGACGCTCGTCCGCCCGGAACAACGGCGTCTCCGCCAGCCGCAGCCGCACGAACAGCCCCACCGCCACCAGCGCGAGCGAGGCCACGAACGGCACCCGCCAGCCCCACTCCCGGAACGACCGCTCGTCCAGCCCCAGTTGAAGCGCCAGGAACGCCCCGTTCGCCAACACGAACCCGCCCGACGGCCCCAACTGCAGGAACCCCCCGTACCGCCCGCGCCGCCCGGCCGGCGCGTTCTCCGCGATCAGCAGCGCCGCCCCGCCCCACTCCCCGCCCAACCCCACGCCCTGGCACACCCGCAACACCACCAACAGCGCCGGTGACCACCACCCCCACACCGCGAACCCCGGCAACAACCCCACCGCCGCCGTCGCCGACCCCATCAACAGCAACGACACCACCAGCGTGGCCTTCCGGCCTACCCGGTCCCCGAAGTGCCCGAACGCCACCGCCCCCAACGGCCGCGCCAGGAACGCCACCGCGTACACCGAGAACGCCGCCAGCAACGCCCCCACCCTGCCCAGCCCGGGAAAGAACACCGGCCCGAACACCAAGGCCGCCGCTGTCCCGTACAGGAAGAAGTCGTAGAACTCGATCGCCGTCCCGATCAACGCCGCAGCCGCCGCCCGCCGCAACTGTCCGACCCGCCCAGCACCCTCCGTATCCATACCGCCCACCCTCGCCACCCCCGGGCCGCCCCCACCAGCCCCCACCCGAGTGACCCCGGCGCACACCCCCACCCCCACGCCCACCAAAAAGCCCGAGCGCCGCCCCACGGCGCCCGGGCCTACCCGCCAGCAGGTCGGCGACGTCACATACGACTGGCCCGCCGCCACCACACCACGAACACCACTCCGGCGATCAGCACCAGCCCGGCCGCCACCCCACCCACGACCGGCAGCGCGCCGCCCGACCCGGACGACGCCTCCGCCTTCGGCTGCGCCGTCGGCGCATCGGCAGCCGCTCCAGCCGAGCTGGGCGTCGAGGACGCCGGAGCAGACACACTCGCCGACGGGGACGGGGCAGCCGACGGCGTGGCCGCATCGGCCGGCAGGGGCGACACATCCGCCGGCCCGGGATCACCGGGGTCCGCCAGCGCAATCCTGGGGCGCACCGCACCCCAACCCGCATCGTCCGTACGGGCGTTCCCGCCGTTGGGCCTGCCCGCAGTGTTGATGAGCACCCGCAGAATCTGGTTCGCCGACCAGTCCTTGTGAACCGCCCAGAGCAATGCCGCTGAAGCTGACACCAGGGCGGTCGCATCGGACGTGCCGTGACTCTTGCAATAACCGGTGGAGGCCGTACAAGCCGCAATCATGTCCTTGCCGGGCGCCACAAGAGCAACCTGCGGCCCCCTCTCGGACTCCTCCGTCACATTGCCGCTCTGGTCAAACGCCCCGATCCCCACGACATTCGGCAGCGCTCCCGGATACTCGGGAAGATTGCCCTTCTGTGCGGAGTTTCCAGCACTGGCAACCACGAGCACACCCTTCGCCCGCGCATTCGCCAGAATCTGGTCGATCTTGGCCACGTCTCCCGGAGAAGCCGTGACGGCGGCTCGGCCCTGAGAAATGCTGATGACCTTGGCACCCTGGTCGACTGCGTAGTTCACAGCCTGCCCGATCTGATCAAGGAAGTCAGCCGAGATCACCGAGCCCTCAGACCCATTGTTGATCTTCAGTGGGAGAATCTTCGCTTCGGGTGCGAGACCGTAAGCACCGTTCCCCCCTCGGTTCTTTCCAGTACCGGCAATGAGGCTGGCCATTCCTGTCCCATGCCCGTCCGGGTCGGAGCCGACTCCTCCCGAGCTACCGCTGAAGTCCTTCCCCGGGAGGAACTGGCCGACCAGGTCCGGATGATCCAGCTTGAACCCGCCATCGATCACCGCAACAGTGATCCCCCCTCCCTTCGAAACCTTCCACATCTCCGGGGCGTGCATGGTGTCCAGATGCCACTGATCGACGCGGATCGAGCCCCCCGCAACCGCCGGGCCCGCCGCACCCCCCACCACACACGCAGCCGCGACCCCCACGGCCACGACCCGCCTGGCCCACATCCAGCGGTTCCCCACCCGATCCCCCACCCACACAACAGCTCGAACTACCTCGTGTACGGGTTGCCCCCCGGCGGAACCGGCGGAGCCCCAGCACCCACCGGCTGCTGCGGAGGGACAGCTGTCCTCCGCCTCCGCACCACGGCGAACACCACCCCGGCCACCACCAGCAGACCGGCCACCACCCCACCCACGATCGGCAGCGCACTACCCGACCCGGACGACGCCTCCGCCTTCGGCTGCGCCGTCGGCGCGCCGACCGCCACGTCGCTCGGACTGTCGGCAGGACTCGGCGCAGACGACGCGGGAGCCGAAGAACTCGTGGGCATGGAGGGGCGCGCCGAGGGAACAGGATCCGCCACCGGAACCGGAGACACCTCCGCCGGACCGGGATCCCCCGGATCCGTCAGCGCAACCCGGGGACGCACACCTCCGTATCCGACATCGTTGTTGCGAGCGGACCCGTCAGTCGGCTTCCCTGCAGTGTTGATGAGAACTCGGAGGATCTGATTCGCGCTCCAGTCCTTGTGCACCGACCAAACCAACGCCGCCGCCGCAGACACCAAGGCGGCCGCGTCGGACGTCCCATGACTCTTGCAGTACCCGGTATCAGCAGTACAGGCCGCAATGATGTCCACGCCGGGCGCGGCAAGGACCACCTGCGGCCCCTGCTCGGATTCAGATGTTGCGACGGCATCGTGATCAAGAGCCCCGACGCCAACGACATTGGGCAGACCACCGGGGTAGGAGACAGGGTTTCCCGACTGCGCCTCGTTCCCAACGCTCGCCACGACCAGGGACCCCTTCGCCCTCGCCTGGGCAATGATCTTCTTCAGCTTGTCGACGTCATCCGGAGCAAATCGAACTTCATCCAGGCCCTGCGAGATGTTGATGACCTTGGCGCCTTGGTCAACCGCATAATTAACGGCCTGACCGATCTGATCGAGGAAGTCGGTCGGCGAAATCGCCGAAGCCGAGCCATTGTTGATCTTCAGGGGAAGGATCTTGGCTCCTGGAGCCAGGCCGTACGCACCTGTCCCTCCGACGCTCCTCCCGGTCCCAGCGATCAGACTCGACATCTCCGTACCGTGCCCGTCGGCGTAGGCCCCCACGCCACCGGAGCCACCGCTGAAATCCTTTCCTGGCAGGAACTGCCCCGCGAGATCGGGGTGATCCAGTTTGAATCCACCGTCAATGACCGCAACAGTGATCCCCTGCCCCTTGGAGATCTTCCACATCTCCGGCGCGTGCATGGCATCCAGATGCCACTGCTTCTCACGGATCGATCCCTCTGCCGCCGCAGGCGCTGTCATCGGGCCGACTACGGCTCCCACCGCCAGAAACGCCGCAATTGCAGCTCGGCAATGCGCTCGCGCGTCCATCCGCCCCATCCCAACTCCTCATCAGTCTCCCCGCAGACCGGGAAAGCATGTCCGAACAGACCTGCCCGGCCGCTGAGCTGGCCCAGCGACCGGGCAGACTCGGCGTTCTACTCAATCACGTCCGGATTGCTGTGCGGCGTACCACTGGTCCAGGTCTCCTCGTCCTCGTGCAGGTAGTCCGCACGGTCGCGGCGGTCGCGCTCCTTCCGGCTGCCGTGACCGCCGGCACCCGGGGCCATCATGCCGTTCTGGCCGGACCGGGCGCCGCCCTCGGCCGCTTCTGCCGCGGCCGCACGGTTGCGCAGACCCGTACCGCCCGGGGTGAACTCCCCCCCTGCCGAGGGCCCCTTGCGGCCGCCGACCGTACCGCCAGCGGTCGAGGTCAGGCCCCGGCCGCGCGAACCGCCGGTGCCGCCGACGACGCCGTGGCCGCCGCCCATGCCCGGGTGCATGCCGCCCATGGACGGTCCGCCGGCCCGGCCTCCGCCGGGCGCGCCCTCACGGCCGAAGACCGTTCCGCTCGGCAGGCCCGGGGTGCCGGACTTGCCGGGGATCGGGCTACCGCCGAAGGGGCCCGTGCGGAGCGGCACCGAGCTGCCCCCCTTGCCGGGGATGCTGCCGATGCCCCTGGTGGGAACGGGACCGCCACCGGGCCCGCCCGGGAAGCCGGTGATCGGGCCGCCGCCGGGAAGTCCGGGCAGTCCTCCTCGGCCATCGGGCCCGCCCGGGTAGCCGGGGTTTCCGCCGGGGCCACTCGGCAGCCCAGGACTGCTGCCAGGACCGACCGGGGTGGTCTGGTCCGGCAGGGTCGGGATGCTGTCGAGGCCGGTGCCCGGGCGGGTGACCGGGTCCGACGGGTGGGACGGCGGGACCGGGGTGCCCGGGTCCTGCGGCGGGGGCGGTAGCTGGCCTCCGCCGTACGGCGGTGTCGGGCCGGGGTGGGTCGGGTTGGACGGGTCCTGCCGGCCCGTTCCCGGATCGCGTTGCCGCATGGTGGCCCCGTCGTAGGAGCCCACGGACGGGTTGTAGCTTCCGCTGGTCCCGCTTCCCCCTGTCCGAGGAGCACGCAGGGACCCTGCGTAACCACCGGTGGTGCTCCCCTCGTCGCGGGAGATCGCGGTGGAATCGTTCTGGTTCGCCTCGGGCGTCCCCGGCAGCACCACGTTGTCGCCGAGCCCGGTCAGCGTGGTCGTCGCTGCGGCGTAAGCCTCACCCAGCTTCTCCATCTGCCGGATGGCTTCCTGGTGCGCGTCGTAGAGTTCCTTCGTTCCGGCCATCGCCTGGGTCTCGGAGACCCAGTTCGGGTTCTTGCGCTTCATGGCCGCATCGATGTCCGCCGTGGACGGGCCGTTCGGATACCAGCCGACCGTCTGCATCTGCCTGACTACCTCAGGATCAGGAGCCGCCTGCATCTTCCGCCCGTTCACCCACTTGAGGGCGTCCGGCGGCACCGGCGGCATGGCAGCCTTGGCCGTGCTGAGTGCCTCACCGGCCTGATTCATGGCGTTGCCCGCGCCAACCGAGTAAGCGCCGAGCTTCTCGGCGGACTGCTGCAGGTTCCCGGCCCACGTCTTGAAGTTCTCCGCAGCGTGGCCTTCCCAGGTGACCTTGGAGAGGTGCGATTTGAGCGCCTCGCTCAGCTCCTTCAGAACGCCGCCGGCCTGCTGCAGTTTCGCGGCGCGGCTCAGAACCGTCTTGGGGTCGGTTCCGTTGACCATGTTCAGAAGTACTTCATGGTCCATGCCTTCGAACTTCGACTGGACTGCCACTATTTTCTCCCCGTTCCCCGTGAACCGTCTCCGCCGACCGTCGTCAGTAGCCCTCGATGCCGGACCGCTTCGGCCTCGGGCCGTTCACTCCGGTCAGACCCGCACTCTGCGCGACCGCGTTCTGATCGGCTGTCGCGTTGTCCTCGTTGGTCGAGTAGTTGTGCGCCGTGGACGTGACCGCGCTCTGCATCGCCTTGATCTGGGACGTGAAGTCCTTGTGCAGCTTGACGAGCTGGGTATGGACCTTCTCGTAGGTCGAGGACAGCGCGACTGCTTCCACGAACTGGTGAGCCTGGCCCCCACTGACGAAGCTCTTCTGGGACACCTTCTGCGCCTCGAGCTGGTACGGCGCGGCCTCCGAGCCCTCCATCGCTGCGAGCAGAGCCTCGATCTTCTTGGCGAACTCTGTGAGGGTGTCGATCTCGACCTTGACGTCCTGCTTGCCGAAGGCCGCCACCAGATCGCCGGCGCTCACGTTCGTCTGCACGGTGCTGACGACAGGGGCGAGATTGACCCCGTGCCCCCAAGGCAACGGGATCGTCGGCCCGTCCAACACGAACGGCGTCGAGTCCGGCGAACCCGGCGGGTTCGTCCCCGCGGCCGGCGTACTCGGATCCGTCACAGCAATCCACCTCTCCCCCGTACGGCCGGCGCGCCCCGGGCGTCTCCTGGGGCCCGCCGTGCCACAACACACCGTCAACTTCTGCGTCTTACCGTCTTGGTCGGTCAGACCGCCCGCCCTGTGGGCGGTCTGCGCCCCTGTCATCGTAGCCACCGCCCCTGTCGGCCGGGCAGGGCCCTTGGGCTGCCCGGGCTCGATCGGTACGAACTTGACACGTACGGTCCGCGCCCCGGGCCGCTGGGTAGACTGACCCGGTACGCCCCATCTGCCGCGCAATGTCGCACAGCAGCGACCCGAGGCCGCGGAACGGACGTGACGAGACATGCCGACCCCTACCCCCTGGTGGGCCCGTGCCGTGCGGCCGGTGAGGCCGCCGGTGCCGGTGGTGTTGATGGTGCGGGCGGCGGTGGGCATGGCGGTGCCGCTGGCGGTGGGGTTGTGGGCGCACCGGTTGGATCTGGGGGTGTTCGCCGGGCTGGGGGCGATGCACGCGACGATGAACGACCGGCTGGAGCCGGTGCGGTTGCAGGCGGCCCGGATCGGGTCGGCGGTGGCGGCTTCGGCGCTGGGGATGCTGGCCGGTACGGCGTTGCAGCACGCTCATGCGGATGTGCTGGTGCTCGGTGCGGGGTTGACCCTGACGGCGTTCGTGTCGGGGGCGTTGAGTGCGACGGGTCCGCGGGGGTCGGCGGCCGGGATGCTGTTGCTGGTGTCGGCGGCGTTGGGCAGCGGGATGCCGCTGCCGGGCCCGTGGTGGGCGGCGGCGCCGATGATGCTGATGGGGGCCGCGTTCGTCGTGCTGTTGGGTCTGCCCGGCCGTGCGGCCGAGCCGAGCCGTCGGGCGCTGGCCGCCGTGTACGAGGCGCTCGGCCGCACTCTGGGCGACCTGGGCACCGCCCGGGGTGCGGAGTCCCGCCGGGCGCTGACGACCAGCCTGAACCGGTTGCAGGACCTGCTTCCCGAGCAGCACCGGACCGGGACGGCCCTGCGCCCGATGTACGAGGCGGCGCTGGCCGCCACCGAGGCCGCGACCGGCCTGCTGTGGGCCCGGCGCCCGGTGCCGCCGGAGGTGGCCGAGGTCGCGAACCGGTTGGCGCGGGCCGTGCGGCAGGGCGGCGGCGAGGTGACGGTGCCCGACTGGTGGCCGGACACCCCGGCCCGTCAGGCGCTGGACGTGGCGTTGCGCGCCGCCGCCGACACCGTGGCCGGGCGCGAGACCCGCCTCGGCACCGCCCCCGCGCCCCCGCCCGACCCCTGGCGGCTGAGGGGCCGACTGTGGCGGGGCCCGTCGGTCCGGTACGGCCTGCGGGTCGCGCTGTGCATCGCGGTGGGCTCGGCGGTCACCGCCAACTACCCGCTCAGCAAGAGCTACTGGGTGCCGATGACGATCGCGTTCGTGCTGAAGCCGGACTTGGGTTCGGTGTTCCTGCGCGCGGTGAGCCGCGCGGTCGGCACGGTGCTGGGCGTGGTGGTGACGGCGGCGCTGCTGTCGCTGACCACCCAGGAGTGGGCGCTGACCGCGGTGGCGGCCGGCTGCGTCGCCCTGCTGCCGTACGTGACGGCGGCGCACTACGGGCTGAACACGGTGGCGATGACGCCGATGGCGCTGGTGCTGCTGCAGTTGGGCGGGCAGTCGGGCGCGGCCGAGTTCTGGCCGCGGGTGCTGGATTCCGTGCTGGCGAGTGTGATCGTGCTGCTCTTCGGCTACCTGCTGTGGCCGGAGCGCCCGCGCCACCGGATCGAGCCCCGGCTGGTCGCCGCGACGACCGCCCTGCGCGCCTACCTGGACGCCACCACCGGGAACGGCGGCGCCCAGGCCCAGGTCTGGCTGCGCCGTACGGCCTACCGGTCGTTGGCGGACGCCCGGCAGGAGGTGCGGCAGGGCCTGGCCGAGCCGCCGCCCACCGGCCGGCTGGCCGAGCAGTGGCTGCCGGCCACCGCCGCGCTGGAGCGGCTCGGCGGCGCGGTGGCGGCGTTCGCCGCGCAGATCCGGTACGGCGGCCGGGTGCCCGACCCCACCGAGACCGAGCGGGTCCGCCGGGCGCTGGACGAACTGACCGCCGCCGCCCGGGAGCACCGCCCGCCGACCAGGCCGGCGGCCCGGCCGGACGCACCGCACGACCCGGCGCTCAGCGCGCTGGGCCGTGCGGCGGACGAGCTGGAACTGCTGCTCAGGAAGCCGTAGTCCCGAACTCCCGCCAATGAAGCCGTAGCCCAGAACGCCGCAACCCCGAACTCCCGCTCAAGAACGAGCAGTTCAGACCTGTTCGGCCAGCTCCAGCCAGCTCATCTCCAGCTCCTCCTTCTCCTCCCGGACGGCCCGCAGCTGCCCGTCCAGCTCGGCGACCTTGGAGAAGTCGGCGGCGTGCTCGGCGAGTTGGGCGTGCAGCTTGGACTCCTTCTCGTCCAGCTTGGCGATCTGCCGCTCGATCTTCTGCATCTCCTTCTTCGCCGCCCGCAGGTCACCGCCGGACAGCGCCGGGGCACCGGCCTCCTCGGCCACCGGAGCGCCGGCGGAGCCGGACGGGGAGGAGGCGGGAGCAGCCGTGGCCGCCATCCGCGCCCGCCGCTCCAGGTACTCGTCCACCCCGCCGGGCAGCATCCGCATCTTCTTGTCCCCGAGCAGCGCGTGGACGACGTCGGTGGTGCGCTCGATGAAGAACCGGTCGTGGCTGATGACGACCATCGATCCGGGCCAGCCGTCGAGCAGGTCCTCCAGCTGGTTGAGGGTCTCGATGTCCAGGTCGTTGGTGGGCTCGTCGAGGAACAGCACGTTGGGCTCGTCCATCAGCAGCCGCAGCAGCTGGAGCCGGCGCCGCTCGCCGCCGGAGAGGTCGCCGACGGGCGTCCACTGCTTGTCCTTGCCGAAGCCGAACTGCTCGCACAGCTGGCCGGCGCTCATCTCGCGGCCCTTGCCGAGGTCGACCCGCGAGCGGACCTGCTCGACGGCCTGCAGCACCCGGATCTCCGGGTCCAGTTCGGCGATCTCCTGGGACAGGTAGGCCAGTCGTACGGTCTTGCCGACCTTGACCACGCCCGAGAAGGGCTGCACGTCGCCCTCGGAGGCGTACGCGTCCCGGAGCGCCCGCAGCAGCGAGGTCTTGCCGGCGCCGTTGACGCCGAGCAGGCCGATCCGGTCGCCGGGGCCGAGCTGCCAGGTGAGGTTCTCGAGCAGCAGCTTGGGGCCGGCCTTGACGGTGACGTTCTCCAGGTCGAAGACGGTCTTGCCGAGCCGGGCGTTGGCGAACTTCATCAGCTCGCTCTTGTCGCGGGGGTCCGGCACGTCGGCGATCAGGGCGTTGGCGGCCTCGATCCGGTAGCGCGGCTTGGAGGTGCGGGCGGGGGCGCCGCGGCGCAGCCAGGCGAGCTCCTTGCGGGCGAGGTTCTGGCGCTTCTGCTCCTCGACGGCCTCGATCCGGGAGCGCTCGGCGCGGGCGAAGACGTAGTCGGAGTAGCCGCCTTCGTACTCGTGCACCTCGCCGTGCTGGACGTCCCACATCCGGGTGCAGACCTGGTCGAGGAACCACCGGTCGTGGGTGACGCAGACCAGTGCGGAGCGGCGCTTCTGGAGGTGCTGGGCGAGCCAGTTGATGCCCTCGACGTCGAGGTGGTTGGTGGGCTCGTCGAGGATGACCAGCTCGGGGGAGCCGAGCAGCAGCTTGGCGAGGGCGATCCGGCGGCGCTCACCACCGGAGAGCGGGCCGATGACGGTGTCCAGGCCGTCGGCGAAGCCGGGCAGGTCGAGGCCGCCGAAGAGGCCTTCGATGATGTCGCGGATCCGGGCGTCGCCGAGCCACTCGTGGTCGGCGCGGCCGGCGATGACCTCGTGCCGGATGGTGGCCTCGGGGTCGAGCGAGTCGTGCTGGGTGAGGACGGCCGGTTCGAGGCCGCCGCTCCAGGTGATCCGGCCGCGGTCGGGCTCCTCCAGCTTGGCGAGCATCCGGATCAGGGTGGTCTTGCCGTCGCCGTTGCGGCCGACGACGCCGATCCGGTCGCCCTCGCTCACGCCCAGGCTCACCGCGTCGAGCAGGGTGCGGGTGCCGTAGACCTTCGTGACGGACTCGATGGTGGCGAGGTTGACGGCCACGTGTGCTGCGCTCCTGGGTTCGGCGGTCGGGGCGGGCCCAGCCCGCCCCTCTCTCGGGGACGCCCCGATCACCCCAGCCTAATGGGCTGGCCGCAACACCCCCGCCGCACGAGCGGCACCCTCGCCCCGCAAGCGCACCCTCACCGGGCGAGACGCCCCGCGAGTGGCCCCCTCGTCGAGCGAGAGGCCCCTGGCCCCTGGCCCCTGAACCTCCCTAGACCACCGACGCCCCCGGCACCGGCCCGTACGTGGCGTGCGCGGCCCGGCAGGTGCCGGAGGCCAGCAGTGCCGCGGCGACGGCGGTGGCCGCCTCGGCGTCCTTGGCCAGGAAGGCGCAGGTCGGCCCGGAGCCGGAGACCAGGGCGCCGAGCGCGCCGGCCTCGGTGCCGGCCCGCAGGGTGGCGGCCAGTGCGGGGCGCAGCGAGAGCGCGGCGGGCTGGAGGTCGTTGGTGAGCGCGGCGGCCAGGGCGACGGCGTCGCCTTCGGCGAGGGCGGCGAGCAGCGCCCGGTCGGCGTCGGGCGTGGGCACCTGGACGTCGCTGGAGCCGGTGCCGGCCTCCTCCCGGAGCCGGTCGCACTCGCGGAAGACGGCGGGGGTGGAGAGTCCGCCGTCGGCGACCGCGAAGACCCAGTGGAAGGTGCCCTCGGTCGGCAGCGGCGCGAGGATCTCGCCCCGGCCGCGGCCCAGCGCGACGCCGCCGAGCAGGGCGAACGGCACGTCGGAGCCGAGTTCGGCGGCGAGGTCGAGCAGCACCGGGAGGGGGGTGTCCAACTGCCACAGCGCGTCGCAGGCGACCAGTGCGGCGGCGCCGTCGGCGCTGCCGCCGGCCATGCCGCCGGCGACCGGGATGGCCTTGGCGATGTGCAGGTGCACGCCGGGGTCGGCGATGCCGTGGTGGGCGGCGAGCAGCCGGGCGGCGCGGGCGGCGAGGTTGCTGTCGTCCAGCGGGACGGCGTCGGCGTCCGGCCCGGAGCAGCTCAGCGTGACGCCCTCGCCGGGGGTCGCGGTGACCTCGTCACCCAGCGCGACCGCGAAGAAGACGTTGGCCAGGTCGTGGAAGCCGTCGGCGCGCAGGCCGCCGACCCCCAGCTGGACGTTGACCTTGGCCGGTACCCGTACGGTGATCACTCACTGTCCTTCGCGGGCTTGTGCTCGGCGATCGCGGCGAACTGTTCCACGGTCAGCATCTCGCCGCGCAGCTTGTGGTCGATGCCGGCGGCCGCGAGCGCCTGCTCGGCCCCGGCGGCGGAGCCCGCCCAGCCGGCCAGTGCGGCGCGCAGGGTCTTGCGGCGCTGGGCGAACGCGGCGTCGACCACCGCGAACACCTCGGTCCGGCTGGCGGTGGTCTTCGGCGGCTCTCGGCGGACCAGCGAGACCAGTCCGGAGTCGACGTTGGGGGCGGGCCAGAACACGTTCCGGCCGATGGCGCCGGCCCGCTTCACCTCGGCGTACCAGTTGGCCTTGACCGACGGGACGCCGTACACCTTGTTGCCCGGCTTGGCGGCGAGCCGGTCGGCGACCTCGCTCTGCACCATCACCAGGGTCCGCTCGATGCTGGGGAAGGTCGCCAGCATGTGCAGCAGGACGGGCACGGCCACGTTGTACGGCAGGTTGGCGACCAGTGCGGTGGGCGCCGGGCCGGGCAGCTCGGTGACCTCCATGGCGTCGCTGAACACCAGGTCGAAGGCGTCGGCCTTGCCGGGCATCCGGGCCGCGACGGTGTCCGGCAGGTGCTGGGCGAGCACCGGGTCGATCTCGACCGCGGTGACGTGCCGGGCCACCTCCAGCAGCGCCAGGGTGAGCGAGCCGAGGCCGGGCCCGACCTCCACCACGGCGTCCTGCTCCGTCACCTCGGCGGCCCGGACGATCCGCCGTACGGTGTTGCCGTCGATGACGAAGTTCTGCCCGCGCTGCTTGGTCGGCTTCACGCCGAACGCGGCCGCCAGCTCGCGGATGTCGGCGGCGCCCAGCAGGTGGCTGTCAGGGGTGGGGTCGGTGGTGCTCACGCGCCAAGGATACGGGCGCACGGGGTGCCGCCCGGACGCGCCGATCCCGATGTCACGCCTCAGTAGCCGAAGGCCCGCGCCGTGTTCGCCGCGATCGCCGCCGACAGCTCGTCCTCGTGCAGCCCGAGGGTGGCGGCCATCGAGCGGACCGTGACCGGGATCAGGTAGGGCGCGTTGGGCCGCCCCCGGTACGGGTGCGGGGTGAGGAAGGGCGCGTCGGTCTCGACCAGGATCCGGTCGAGCGGGGTGGCGAGGAGGGCGTCGCGCAGCGGCTGGTTGGCCTTGAAGGTGACCGGTCCGGCGAAGGAGAGGTACCAGCCGTGCTCGGCGCAGACCTTCGCCATCGCGGCGTCGCCGGAGTAGCAGTGGAAGACGGTCCGCTCCGGGGCGCCCTCGGCCAGCAGGACGGCGATGACGTCCTCGTGGGCGTCGCGGTCGTGGATGACCAGCGCCTTGCCGTGCCGCTTGGCCATCTCGATGTGGCGGCGGAACGACTCCTTCTGGATCTCCACCCCCTCCGGGCCGGTGCGGAAGTAGTCCAGTCCGGTCTCGCCGACGGCGCGGACCTGCGGCAGGGCGGCCAGCGCGTCGATCTCGGCGAGCGCCTCGTCCAGCGCCGCCTGCCCGCCCGCGCGCCGCTGCTGGCCGGACCAGCCGTCGGCGTCGCCGAGGAAGATCCGCGGCGCCTCGTTGGGGTGCAGGGCGACGGCCGCGTGCACCTGCTCGTACTGCGCCGCCAGCTCGGCGGCCCAGCGCGAGCCGGGCACGTCGCAGCCCACCTGGACGACCGTGCCGACGCCGACCGAGGCGGCCCGGGCGAGCCCCTCGGCCGGGCTGCCGGCCTGCATGTCGAGGTGGGTGTGCGAGTCGGCCACCGCCACGGCCAGGGGTTCCGGCAGCGGCGGCGGGGTCGACCGGTCGTCGTCCTTCTTGGCCATCAGGAGGCGGGCTTCTCTTCGAGGCGCGGGAACAGGATCTCGCCCTTGGTGACGGTGGCACCGGCGGGCAGCCGGCCCCAGTCACCGGCGGTGGCGACGCGCTGGTCGGCGAGCGAGCCGAGGCCCTCGGCGGCACCCAGCGAGGTCCACAGCTTCTCGGCGGTGGACGGCATCACCGGGTTGAGCAGCACGGCGGTGCCGCGCAGCGCCTCGGCGGCGGTGTAGAGGATGGTGGCCAGGCGGGCCTGCCCCTGCTCGGACTCGTCCTTGGCGACCTTCCACGGCTCCTGGGTGGTGAGGTAGCCGTTGACCTGCTTGACGAACTCGAAGATCGCCGCGAGGCCGCCGGCGAAGTCCAGCTCCTCGCCGATCTTCGCGTCGGCGGCGGCGACGGCCGCGGCCAGCCCGTCCGCGACGGCCTGCTCGGCCTCGCCCGCGGCGGTGGCGGCCGGCAGCGCCCCGCCGAAGTACTTGCCGACCATCGCGGCGACCCGGGAGGCCAGGTTGCCGAAGTCGTTGGCCAGCTCGGAGGTGTAGCGGGCGGTGAAGTCCTCCCAGGAGAACGAGCCGTCCGTGCCGAACGGGATCGCGCGCAGGAAGTAGTAGCGGTAGGCGTCCACGCCGAAGTGCGAGGTGAGGTCGGTGGGCGCGATGCCGGTCAGGTTGGACTTGGACATCTTCTCGCCACCGACCATCAGCCAGCCGTTGGCGACGACCCGCTTGGGCAGCGGCAGGCCCGCGGCCATCAGCATGGCCGGCCAGATCACCGCGTGGAAGCGCAGGATGTCCTTGCCGACGAGGTGGACGGAGGCCGGCCACAGCTCGGCGAAGCGCTCCGGGTCGCTGCCGTAGCCGGCCGCGGTGATGTAGTTCTGCAGCGCGTCCACCCAGACGTAGAGGACGTGCTTCTCGTCCCACGGCAGCGGCACGCCCCAGTTGAAGGTGGAGCGGGAGATCGAGAGGTCCTTGAGGTCCTGCTCGACGAAGCGCAGCACCTCGTTGCGGGCCGAGGCCGGCTGGATGAAGTCGGGGTTGGCGGCGTAGAACTCCAGCAGCCGCTCGCCGTAGGCGGACAGCCGGAAGAAGTAGTTCTCCTCCTCCAGCCACTCGACCGGCTTCTTGTGGACGGAGCAGAGCTTCTCGTCCTCGGTGGCGCCGTCGAGCAGTTCGGCGGGGAGCTTGAACTCCTCGCAGCCGACGCAGTACGGGCCGGAGTAGCCGCCCTTGTAGATCTCGCCCTTGTCGAACAGGTCCTGGACGAACTCCTGCACCCGGGCGGTGTGCCGCTCCTCGGTGGTGCGGATGAAGTCGTCGTTGGCGATCTCCAGGTGCCGCCAGAGCGGCTTCCAGGCCTCCTCGACCAGCTTGTCGCACCACTCCTGCGGGCTGACGCCGTTGGCCTCGGCGGTCCGCATGATCTTCTGACCGTGCTCGTCGGTGCCGGTCAGGTACCACACCTTCTCGCCGCGCTGGCGGTGCCAGCGGGTGAGGACGTCGCCCGCCACGGTGGTGTACGCGTGGCCCAGGTGGGGACGGTCGTTGACGTAGTAGATCGGAGTGGAAACGTAGAACGCCGGGGCGCTCGCCCCGGTGGTGCTGTGGTCTGCAGTGGCCGCCATGGTCGGAAAGCTTAGTCGGGCCCGAACACACCCTTGAACCGAATAACCCGGGGGCGCCCGCACGACCCCCGGACGAACCGGGGGCGCCCGCACGACCCCCGGACGAACCGGGGCCGCCCGCCGCACTGCTCGCGGCGGGCGGCCCCGGCTGCGCTCCCCGGGCCGGCGGTCAGCCCAGCAGCCGCGACCAGAACCGGGCCCAGCGTCCGCGCGGCCGGGTGGGTTCGGACACCGGGGGCGCCCCGGCCGGCTCGGCGTGCGCCGGGTAGCCGGGAGCGTGCTGCCAGGGCTGGTCGGCGGAGGCCACCCGGCCCTCGCGCATGATCCGGACGGTGTGGCCACCGCAGCCCGGGCAGGTCGGCTTGAGCAACGGGGACGGCACCCGGACGCCGTTGGCGTGGTACTCGAACACGGTGTGGCCGTCCTTGGCCGTGTGGTGCTCGATGTCGTACGCCTGCTCCCAGCCGTACCCGCAGCGGAGGCAGGCGAAGGAGTAGGCCTCCCGTACGGTCTCGACGGGAGTGTGCGCCCGCCCCGCCAGGCCGGGGGCGCTCAGCGCGTTGCCACTGCGGGGGCTACCGATCGTGTCGCTCATAGCCGTCTCCCAGTGCCCGTCGGGCGCTCGCCCGGCTGGGTCTTTCCATTCCAGCAAATGCCCGGACCGCTCCGCCCGACGCCCTTCTTGTGAAGACTTGGATGCGGGTTGGGGAGTCCTATACGAAAGGCCTCCCGGGGCCACGTGAACGCGGCCGAACCTTCAGCTCAGCGGGCGTTTAGCCGGGCCTTCACTCCAAGGTACGACTCCCCGCCCGCCACGCAACCCCCGGAATTCACCCCTTTTTCAGAGCCTCGCCGGAAGCGTCCTTCTTGGCCGCCACCACCGCGTCGAAGACGTCCCGCTTGGGCACGGACAGTTCGACCGCGACCGCCGCGATGGCCTCCTTGCGCCGCTCCCCGGCCTCCTCCCGGACGGCCACCAGCCGGGCCAGCTCGGCCGGGGTCAGCTCCTGGGGCGCGGCCGGCGGGGCGCCCGCGACCACGACGGTGATCTCGCCCTTGACGCCGTCCGCCGCCCAGGCCGCCAGCTCGCCGATCGGCCCGCGCTTGACCTCCTCGTAGGTCTTGGTGAGCTCCCGGCACACCGCGGCCGGCCGCTCCGGTCCGAAGGCCTCGGCCATCGCGGCCAGCGCGTCGGCGATCCGGTGCGGGGCCTCGAAGAAGACCATGGTGCGCGGCTCGGCGGCGACCGAGGCCAGCTGCCGGGCCCGGTCGCCGGTCTTGCGCGGCAGGAAGCCCTCGAAGGTGAAGCGGTCGACCGGCAGGCCGGACAGCGCGAGCGCGGTGAGCACGGCGGACGGCCCGGGCACCGCGGTGACCTTCACCTCCGCCTCGACGGCCGCCGCCACCAGCCGGTAGCCGGGGTCGGAGACCGAGGGCATCCCGGCGTCGGTGACCAGCAGCACCCGGGCGCCGCCGAGCAGCGCCTCGACCAGCTCGGGGGTGCGGCCGACCTCGTTGCCCTCGAAGTAGGAGACGACCCGCCCCGCCGGTGTCACCCCGAGCGCCTGGGTGAGCCGGCGCAGCCGCCGGGTGTCCTCGGCCGCGATCACGTCGGCCGTGGCCAGTTCGGTGACCAGCCGGGGCGGGGCGTCCGAGACGTCGCCGATGGGGGTGCCTGCGAGAACGAGTACTCCTGTCACGGGCCCCATCCTTGCAGTTCCGCGCCGCCGGGGCTTTTGGTGACGATTCGGGCAGCTTGCGAGGGACCGCTCACACGTACGAGGAGCGCCCCTACGATGTGGCGGATGAACGGCGACACGGCGGCGCAGGCGCCCACTGGTACGGACCACTCCGCGCAGGGCGGTGCCGGCCTGCCGTCCCCCCGCTCACCCGGATCAACCGGATCACCGCTGGACTGGCGGCAGCGCCTGGCCGGGTTCGGCTACCACCCCCGCCCGGCCGGCACCCTCACCGAACGCCTGGTGCCGCCGATGCCGGACGGCCCCCGGGTGACGCCGCCGGACGTCCCGCAGTCCCCGCTGCTGCTGCGCCTGGGCCTGCGGCTGCCGCAGGACCTCTGGTACTTCCTGTGCCGCTGGTCCGGCTGGCTGGGCCCGATCGCGGTGGCGGTCTTCGCCGGACTGCTGCGGTTCACCGACCTCGGCCAGCCGAACGCGATCATCTTCGACGAGACGTACTACGCCAAGGACGCCTACGCGCTCTGGCACGGCGGCTACGAGATCAACTGGCCGGAGGACGCCAACACGACGCTCATGACGCCGGGCGCGACCGTCCCCTACCGCCCGATGGCGTCGTACGTGGTGCACCCGCCGGTCGGCAAGTGGATCATCGGCGCCGGCGAGCAGCTGTTCGGCATGCACCCCTTCGGCTGGCGGTTCTCGGTGGCCCTGCTCGGCACCCTGTCGGTGCTGATGCTGGCCCGGATCGCCCGCCGGATGTTCCGCTCCACCCTGCTGGGCTGCGTGGCCGGCCTGCTGCTCTCGGTGGACGGCCTGCACCTGGTGCTCAGCCGGACGGCGCTGCTCGACCTGGTGGTGATGTTCTGGATGCTCGCCGCCTTCGGCTTCCTGCTGCTGGACCGCGACCGCACCCGGGCCCGGCTGGCCGCCCGGCTGGGCGGGGTGGAGGACCCGCTGCTGGCCCAGCGGCTCAACCTGGGCTGGCGCCCGTACCGGATCGCGGCCGGCGTCTGCGTCGGCCTGACCTGCGCCACCAAGTGGAGCGGCCTGTACGTCGCGGCGGCCTTCGGCGTGCTGACGGTGCTCTGGGACGTCGGCGCCCGCCGGCTGGCCGGCGCCCCGCGGCCGTACCTGGCGGTGCTGGCCCGGGACGTGGTGCCCGCCTTCGTGTCGGTCGTCGTGGTCTCGGTGGCCGTCTACCTGGCCTCCTGGTGGGGCTGGTTCGCCAGCAGCAACGCGCCCGGCCGGGGCGGCTGGGGCCGGGACTGGGCGGTCGGCCGCACCACCGACTACCCGTGGATACCCGAGGGCCTGCGCGCCCTGTGGCACTACCACTCGACGGTCTACGAGTTCCACACCCACCTGACCGATCCGCACACCTACCAGTCCAACCCGTGGTCCTGGCTGGTGCTGGGCCGCCCGGTCTCCTTCTACTACGAGTCCCCCAAGCTCGGCCAGAACGGCTGCACCGTCGCCGACTGCGCCCGCGAGGTGCTGGGCATCGGCACCCCGCTGCTGTGGTGGACGGGCGTGCTGGCGCTGGTCTACTGCCTGTGGCGGTGGGCGTTCCGCCGGGACTGGCGGGCCGGCGCGCTGCTGTGCGGCCTGGCCGCCGGCTACCTGCCGTGGTTCCTCTACCAGCAGCGGACGATCTTCCTCTTCTACGCGGTGGTGTTCGTCCCGTTCCTGGTGCTCGCCGTGACGATGCTGATCGGTGCCCTGATCGGGCCGCCCGGCGCCTCCCGGGACCGCCGGATCATCGGGTCGGCGGCGGCCGGGCTGCTGGTGCTGCTGATCGTCTGGAACTTCCTGTACTTCTTCCCGCTGTTCACCGGCCAGACCATCCCGCTGCAGGACTGGCGCTCCCGGATGTGGTTCAACAGCTGGATCTGAGGCCGCGGCCGGGTGGGCGGACCACCTGCACACGCTTCCCGCGAATCGTCCGTACCCGGTCCACGACACGTACCAGATCCGTCACAAGTCCCCGGCCTTTCGTCGGCGGACCGATCGGCCCTGCCTAGGGTGGGAGGCGTACCGCGTTTCCGGCCCCGCCGGTTGCGCCCGGCCGCGATACCCCTGGGGGCTCAGCACCATGCGCAGTGGCGCGAAGATCGGCATCATCACCGGCGTGTCCATCGCCGTCCTCGCGGGCGGCGGCTACGGGGCCTACAGCCTGATGGGCTCGGACTCCGGGTCCTCCGGCGACAAGAAGCCCCGCACGGTGGTGGCCGAACCGCCCTCGGCCGATCAGGCCGCGGCCGGTGCGAAGGACTTCCTGGCGGCCTGGGCCTCCGGCGACATCGCCAAGGCGGCCTCGCTGACGGACGACCCGGCGGCGGCCACCACCGCGCTCACCGCCTTCAAGGACCAGGTGAAGCCGAGCGCGCTGACCCTCGCTCCGGCCGGTCCGGCCACCCCGCAGGCCTTCGCCTCGGCCACCGGCACCCCGGCCCCGGCCAAGCCCGGCGGCGCGGCCCCGGCCACCCCGTCCGCGACCGGCACCCCCGGCGCCACCGACTCGCCGTCCGCCGCCGCCACCGGGCCCACCGGCGTGCTGATGGGCTTCAAGGCCCGCGCCGAGTTCGAGGGCACCAGCCGGGTCTGGGACTACAACGGCTTCCTCGGCGTCGTGAAGATGAGCGACAACACCCCGGCCGTGCACTGGGCCCCCTCGGTGATCCACCCCCACCTGTCCGGCAACGAGACCATCGCCACCCAGCAGGTCTTCGCCCCGCCGTCCACCGTGGTGGACCGCAACGGCAAGCCGCTGCAGGGCGCCTCGCTCACCCCCGCGCTGATGGCCACTCTGCAGGACAACGCCCACAAGCTGCTGCCGCCGGACCCGAACAAGGACAAGGACGCGGGCAGCGCGGTGGTGATCACCGACCCGTCCGGCAAGACCGCCGCGGACAAGCTGTTCACCATCGTCGAACCCAAGCCCGGCCAGCCGTTCAAGGTGACCATCGACAACACCCTCCAGGCCGCCGCCGAGAAGGCGATGACCGACCTGGGCGGCAAGCAGGGCTCGATCGTCGCCATCGAGCCGAGCACCGGCCAGGTACTGGCCTTCGCCAACGCCCCGGCCACCGGCCAGAACCGGGCCTTCACCGGCCTGCTCGCCCCCGGCTCGACGATGAAGATCGTCACCTCGACGGCCCTGCTGGAGGCCGGGCTCACCCCGGACTCCACGGTGGCCTGCCCGGAGAAGAGCAGCAACCCGGTCGCGATCCCGAACGACTTCCCCGGTGCCTTCCCGGACAACACGCTCCAGAAGGACTTCATGGTGTCCTGCAACACCGCCTTCATCAACCAGGGCCTGACCAGCCTCAAGCCCGAGACGCTGTCCGGCACCGCCAAGGACGTGTACGGCATCGGCCTGGAGTGGAAGACCGGTCTGCCGAACGCCGACGGCAAGATCCCGGCGACCCCGGGCAGCAAGGACGAGCAGGCGATGAACTACATCGGCCAGGGCAAGGTCCAGATGAACCCGCTGGCCATCGCCTCGATCACGGCGACCGTCCAGAGCGGCGGGTTCAAGCAGCCCGTCCTGGTCGCCGGCCTGCCGCAGCAGCAGGCGGCCCGGCAGATCTCGCCGGACGTCGCCGCCAAGCTGCGCGCGATGATGAACGCCACCGCCGTCGGCGGCACGGCCAGCCAGGTGATGGCCGGGATCACCGACAACGCGGGCGCCAAGACCGGCTCCGCCGAGGTCCAGGGCGCCTCCACCACCAACAGCTGGTTCACCGCCTTCCGCGGCAACCTGGCGGTCGCCGCCGAGGTCCAGGGCGGCGGCCACGGCGTCGACGCGGCGGGCCCGGCGGTCGCCTCGCTGCTCAAGACCGGCAACAAGTAGCCCGGGTACACCCATCGCCCCGAGCGCCCCGAAGAGGCGGGCGGGCGAACGACGGAGCCCGTTCCGCCGCCCCGGCGGAGCGGGCTCCCCGCGTCCTCGGCCCGGCTCAGCCCCCGGCCCGGCTCAGCCCCTCGGCAGGGCCGGTTCCGGCGCGTCCGGCGCGGGCCTCGGCGGCGCCGGGCGGCGGCTGCTCCAGCGCCGGGCGGCCAGCCGGGGCCAGATCACCAGCACGGCCGGCAGCGCCAGGTACCCGAACCGCCCGGCCGGGGCGAGCGTGAAGGCGATCGCGAGCCCGGCGGCCAGCAGGTCGGCGGCGGCGATCGCGGAGACCGGCGGCCGGGCCAGCAGCCAGATCGCCACCCCGACCAGGGCCATGGTCATCAGCGCCAGCGAGACGGTGTGCCCGGTCGGCCCGAAGCCGGCCAGCACCTTGCCGGGCAGCGGGCTGCCGGCCGGGGTGCGGATCGCGGTCATCCCTAGCGGGAAGCGCACCACCTGGTCGCGCAGCGCCTGCGGCTGGGTCAGCACGGACGGCAGCAGCACCGCCGCGCTCACCCCGACCCCGATCAGCGCGGTGCGGGCGGCGGGCCGGCGGCCGTACAGCCGCCACAGCAGCAGGACAGCCACCGGCAGGGCCGGCCAGGCGGTCCACTTGAGGCTGCAGGCGAGGGCGAGCACCAGTCCGGCGGCGACCGTGCGGTCCCGCTCGGCGAGCGCCATGGCCAGGCAGCAGACCCCGATCAGCGGCAGGTCGACCCCGCCGACCACCAGGGCGAGCGCTATCAGCGGCGAGGCGGTGAGGACGGCCAGCGGCAGCAGCGGGGCGCGGTCCCTGGAGGGCCGCAGCAGCCGCCAGGCGGCCAGCAGACAGACGACGAAGGTGAGGGCGAACCAGATCCGGGCGTCCCCGGCGACCCGGGCGAACGCGGTGGAGCCGCCGAGCAGCTGGCGGGGCAGTCCGAACAGGGACATCGCCGGGAGGTATGGGTTGTAGTCGGTGACCACCACCGGGTGCGGGAGGTAGACGTCACCGGTGGTGAGCAGCAGGTGGGCCGAGCGTTCGACCACCATGACCTCGGACTGGTGGCGCCCGGTGACGGCGAGCAGTCCGAGCGGCGCCAGGACGGCCCCGAGCAGGGCGACCACGGCGGCGGCCTCGGCCGCGAAGCGGCGCGGCAGGGTGAGGCAGAGCAGCCCGGCCACCACGTAGGCGGGGGCCGCGACGAGACCCCACAGCCGCTGGTTGGCCAGGTCGGAGACGAGCGGGAAGGCCGCGGCCCAGCCGGCCGCGATCAGACAGCCGAGCAGCTGCACCCAGCGCAGCGAGGCGAGCCGGGCGGGATTCCACCGATCGAGCGTGGGCGGGAAGGTGCTCTCACCACGCTGCCGGGGGAACGGGCGGGGCGTGGCGACCCCCGCCGGTGGCCCGGGTCTGGCCGGAAGTTCGGTGCTGATGGTCGGGGCCGGCGTTCTGGCGCGGCCGGTGAAGCGGCCGCGCGGGCGGGAGAAGCCGGGCGTGCGGGTGCTCACCATGGTGGAAGGTTATGGCGGCCAACCGGGCCCTGTCGCCATCGCCTCGGGCCCCGTTCGGCACGCTACGCGCGTAGGGCCGCCGGGTGTCGTACCGGGCGGCGGCCCTTCACGATTGGGTAACGGCCGGTCGGCCGTCCGGTCAGCCGGCGTTGGTGTCGGCCGGGACGCCCTGCTGTCCGACCCGCTCCAGCCGGGAGTGCTTGATGCTGTAGCCGAAGTAGACGACCACGGCGACGCCGAGGGCGATCGCCCCGGCCCGGAAGGTGTCGGCGTGCAGGCCGGTGATCAGGTAGACGCAGAAGCCGATGCTGATCAGCGGGATGACCGGGTAGCCGGGGACCTTGAAGCCGCGCGGCAGGTCGGGCTGGGTGCGGCGCAGGACGATCACGCCGATCGAGACCACCGAGAAGGCGATCAGGGTGCCCAGGCTGGTGATGTCGGCGAGCACGTTCAGCGGGATGAACGCGGCCAGGGCACCCACGCCGACCCCGACCACCAGGGTGTTCCAGACCGGGGTTCCGGTGCGCGGGGAGAGTTCGGCGAAGCGCTTGGGCAGCATGCCGTCGCGGCCCATCGAGTACAGGATGCGGGTCTGGCCGTAGATCACCACCAGGGTGACGCTGAAGATCGAGATGATCGCGCCGACCGCGAAGAGCATCGCGGGCCAGCTCTGGCCGGTGATGTCCTGCAGGATCTGGGCGAGCCCGGCCTCCTGGCCCTTGAAGTCCTGCCAGGGCTGGGCGCCGATGCCGGCCAGGGCGACCAGGATGTAGAGCAGGGTCACCACGACCAGCGAGATGATGATCGCCATCGGCATGGTGCGGCGCGGGTTCTTGACCTCCTCCCCGGCGGTGGACACCGCGTCCAGGCCGATGAAGGAGAAGAAGATGCTGGAGGCGGCCATCTGCACGCCGCCGATGCCCAGCGGCATGAACGGGGTCAGGTTGCCGGAGCGGAAGCCGGTGAGCGCGATGCCGACGAACAGCAGCAGGATGACGATCTTGATCCCGACCATGGCCGCGTTGACCTTCACCGACTCGCTGACGCCGCGGACCAGCAGGAAGCAGATCATCGCGACCAGCAGCAGCGCCGGCAGGTTGAACCAGTGGGTGGCGTCCGGCGCGCCGGACAGCCGCTCGGGGATCTTGACCCCGAAGGCCAGGTCGAGGAACTTGTTCAGGTACTCGGCCCAGCTGACCGCGATCGCGGAGGCGGAGACGCCGTACTCCATCAGCAGGCAGATGCCGACGCCGAAGGCGACGCCCTCGCCGAGGGTGGCGTACGCGTAGGAGTACGAGGAGCCGGAGACCGGGATCGCGGAGGCCATCTCGGCGTAGCAGAGCGCGGTGAGCCCGGCGGTGACGGCGGCGATCACGAAGGACAGGATGACGGCCGGCCCGGCGTCCGGCACCGCGGTGCTGAGCACGAAGAAGATGCCGGTGCCGATGGTGGCGCCGATGCCGATCGCGGACAGCTGCCAGAGGCCGATCGAGCGGCGCAGGTGGATGCCGGAGCGTCCGCCCTCCTCGGGGGCGCCGGCTGGGAGGCCGTGGCCCTCACTCTCCGCGATCAGGGTCGAGACGGGCTTGCGTCGCAGCAGACGTGCACCAAGGGTGTTGCTGGCCAAAACGGCGGTCCTTCTAGGCGGGGGAGGGTGTCCTAGGGGCCGGTCACCTGTGGCACCGGAGGGTGCCTTCGGGGACCAACCGAACAAACATGGGACAGTACCCCGCGAAGACACCAGTGTCGCAAACAAACAATACCGATCAGCGCATTGTACGAATCGGCACATCAGACATAACAAACCGGACACTTCGCACCCGTCGAACCTCCCGCTGTTCCGGCGGAAACGTCCAGCTCAGCCCGTCCGATTGGCCTCAACGGCCGAGCACCGCCCGCAGCACCGACCGGGCGATCGGAGCGGCCAGCGCGCCACCGGTCACATCCGTGGCGTCACTGTCCGCGACCACCACGGCCACCGCCACCGGCGGCACCGCGTCCGAACCGGCCGGCTTGGCCCAGGCGATGAACCAGGCGTACGGCGTCCCGCTGTTGTCCACCCCGTGCTGGGCGGTGCCGGTCTTGCCGCCGACCACCGCCCCGTCGATCCGGGCGTTGCCGCCGGTGCCCTTCTCCACCACGTCGGTCATCAGCCGCCGCACCTGCCCGGCCACCACCGGGGTCAGCGCCCGCCGGTACACGGCCGGCTTCATCCGCTCCACCTCGGTGCCGTCGCTCCCGGTCAGCCGGTCCACCAGCTGCGGCCGCATCACCGTCCCGTCGTTGGCGATCCCGGCCGCGACCATCGCCATCACCAGCGGGGTGGCCGCGGTGTCGAACTGCCCGATCGAGGAGAGCGCCAACTGGGACGGGTCCATCGCGGTGTCCACGTTGGAGCGGGCCGGGCGCACCGGCACGTCCAGCCTCGGGTCGTTGAAGCCGAAGCCCTCGGCCGTCGCCACCAGCTCGGACAGCCCGCTCCGCACCCCCAGGTAGCCCAGCACGCTGTTGCAGCTGACGGTCATCGCCGTGTCCAGCGAGAGCCCCGGCCGGTCGCAGGCCGCGCTGTCGTTGACCAGCGGCGTGGTCGTCCCGGGCAGCACGTACGGGAAGGGCGCGGCGGTGGGCGCGTCCGGGTCGGTGACCACCCCGGCCGACAGCGCCGCGGCCGCGGTGACCACCTTGAAGGTCGAGCCCGGCGGGTAGGTCTGGCGCAGCGCCCGGTTGAGCATCGGCTGGTCGGTGTCGTCCTGCAGCCGGTTCCAGGCCCGCTGGTCGGCGCCGGCGGACCCGGCGAAGGAGCCCGGGTCGTACGAGGGGGTGCTGGCCAGCGCCAGGATCCGCCCGGTGGCTGGCTCGATCGCGGCCACCGCGCCCTTCTGGTCGCCGAGCCCGCGCATCGCGGCCTGCTGGGCCGCCCGGTCGATCGTGGTGTACACGTCCCCGCCGGGGTTGCGCCGGCGGGAGACCGCGTCCCAGAGCGACCAGCCGCTCAGCCGCCCGTCGGTGCCGGTCAGCAGGTCGTCCTCGGTGCCCTCCAACTGGCTGTTGCCGTACGCCTGGGAGGCGAAGCCGGTGACGGCGGCGTAGGTCGGGCCGTCGGCGTAGTCGCGCTTGTACGCGTACCGGCCGCCGGTCGGACGGGAGCCGGTCACCGCCTGGCCGCCGACCAGGATGTCGCCGCGCGGCTGGGCGTACCGCTCGACGGTGAGCCGCTGGTTGGCCTGGTTGCGGTCCAGTCCGTCGGCCTCGAACACCTGCACCCGGGTGGCCTGCACGCACAGCGCCCCGACCAGCAGCAGGCAGAAGGTGGCCGCCCGTCGGCCGGTGACCGAGATCCCGGGCAGCCCCTGCGGGCCGTTGCCGCCGGGCCGGACCCCTCCGGGCCGGCCCCCTGGCCGGACTCCTCCGGGCCGGTTCCGGGCCATCACACCCCCTCGGGAACGGGCCGCCGGGCGTCGTCGCTCATCCGCACCAGCAGCGCCACGATGATCCAGTTGGTGACCACCGAGGAGCCGCCCTGGGCGATGAACGGCATGGTCATCCCGGTCAGCGGGATCAGCGCGAGCACCCCGCCCGCCACCACGAACACCTGCAGCCCGACGATCGCCGCCAGCCCGATCGCCAGCAGCCGCCCGAACGGGTCGCGCAGCGCGATGCCGGTCCGGAAGCCGCGCGAGACCAGCACCGCGTACAGCAGGAACACCGCGGTCAGCCCGGTCAGGCCGAGCTCCTCGCCGATGGTGGCGAGGATGAAGTCCGACTTGGCGGCGAAACCGATCAGCACCGAGTGCCCGTTGCCCAGCCCGGTACCCAGCTCACCGCCCCAGGCGAAGGCGAACAGCGACTGGGCGATCTGGTTGGCGCCCCGGCCGGCCGTGATCGAGCCCAGCGGGTCCAGCCAGTCCACCACCCGGCTGTGCACGTGCGGCGAGAGCCAGCCCACCGTCACCGCGCCGACCGCCGCCAGCCCCAGCCCGATCGCGATCCAGCCGGTGCGCGCGGTGGCCACGTAGAGCATCACCACGAACAGGCCGAAGTACAGCAGGGCCGTCCCGAGGTCGGTCTCCAGCACCAGCACCCCGACGAAGGCCGCCCAGATCATCAGCACCGGCCCGAGCACCCGCCCGCGCGGCAGCTGCCAGCGCCAGACCCGGCGGCCGGTGAGCGCCAGCGCGTCCCGGTGCACCGCCAGGTAGGCCGCGAAGAAGACGGCCAGCAGGATCTTGGCGAACTCCCCCGGCTGGAAGGACAGCGGCCCGACGACGATCCAGATCCGGGAGCCGTACACCGGAGGGAACAGGATCGGCACCACCAGCAGGACCAGCGCCAGCAGCGCCCCGACGTGGGCGTAGCGGCGCAGCCGCCGGTGGTCGCGCACCAGCAGCACCACGGCGGTGAACAGCGCCACCCCCAGGGCCGACCAGAGCAGCTGGGTGGAGGCGGCCTCCCGGCCCGGGGTGGCCCGGTCGAGGCGGTAGATCACCACCAGCCCGATCCCGTTGAGCAGCACCGCGATCGGCAGCAGCAGCGGGTCCGCGTACCGGGCCCGCCACCGGATCACGCCGTGCGCCGCCAGGGCCAGCACGCCGAGCGCGGCCCCGTACTGGGCGGCGTCGGCGGGCGCCTCGCCGTCCAGGTCGACGCCGACCTCGACGTAGCCGAACACAGCGGCCAGGACGGCGGTCAGCACCAGCACCAGCTCGGTGGTGCGCCTGGTGGGCACCGGCCGGGCGGGCCGGGCGGCGGATCTCGTCACGGCGGAGGGTGTCGCCACGGACCGTCCTGGGAGGGGAGGCGGGAGTCGAAGGGGCCGACCGGGTCCGGGCACCGGCGCCCCGGTTCGTCACCCTAACGAGCGTTGTCCCCGTGTATCGGCTGTTCGTCACGGTGTGTCCGCCATTGCCGCTTCCGCCCCCGCCGGGCCCTCACTCCGGCCGCCGCCCGGCCAGCGCCGCCACCCCGGCCCCGACCGCGGCCGCCAGGACGACCGAGAGCAGCAGTTCGCCCCAGGGCACGGCGAGCCGCCCGGTCCGGGCCGCCGCCACCAGCCCGCGCACCGCCGCGTTGGCCGGCGAGAGCGGCACCACCAGCGCCGCCGCGGCCAGCCCGAGCGCCGCCAGGATGCCGTACGGCGAGCGGACCAGCACCGGGCGGTTGCCCAGCGCCCCGGCCAGCACCCCCAGCAGCGCGCACACCACCGAGGTCGCCAGCCCGGCCGGCAGCGCCCGGCCGACGCCCGGGTCCTGCCCTGCCCCCGGGTTCGCCACCGCCCCGCTGGTCCACCACAGCGCCGCCACCTCCCCCACCGCCAGCAGCAGAGCCGCCGTCAGCGCCGCCAGCAGCGCCCCCAGGTGCACCCGCGCCGGGCCCGCCGCCGCGACCAGGCAGGCCCGCGAGGCCGGCGGCTCCGCGGTCAGCGCGCTGCGCACGAACCAGGCGCTCACCGGCACCAGCAGCCCCGCGCCGAAGCCCAGCCCGCCCAGCAGCGGGTCCCCCGGCGTCACCCCGATCACCAGCACCAGCGCGAACGCCAGGAACGGCGGCAGCCAGGCGTGCGAACGCGCCAGCAGCTCCAGGTGGTACCGGGTCAGCGCCCCGACCTGCCTCACCGCGCCACCTCCCGACGACGCACCGCCAGCACCCGCACCGCAGGACGGCTCACCAGCAGGGCGCGCAGCAGCGCGTCCGAGTGCGCGGCCGGCACCACCAGCCGCACCGCCGTCCCGTCCAGCGGGGTCGGCTCCGGCCCGCCGGGCAGCCGCTCCGGCAGCGGGGCGCCGTTCGGGAGGTCCAGCTCGATCTCCATCACCGGCCCGCCCCGGTCCACCGCCACCGGCTCCTCGGCCGGTTGCAGGCCGCCGTCCGGGCCGACCCGGTACGCCGCGCTGGTCCGCCCGGCCAGCCGGGCCGGGTCGTGGTCCACGAACAGCACCGTGCCGCCCGCCGCCGCCCGCTCGGCGGCCGCGTCGTCCAGCACCGCCCGGGCCTGCGGGTCGAGCCCGGTCCAGGCCTCGTCCAGCAGCAGCACCCGGGCCTCGGCGATCAGCGCCTGCGCCACCGCGACCTTCTGGCAGGTGCCCTTGGACAGCCGGCTCAGCGGGGTGCCCGCCCGGTCCGCGATGCCGAACCGGTCCAGCCACTCCCCGGAGCGCCGCCGCGCCGCCTCCGCCGACAGCCCGTGCACCCGGCCCACCCGCAGCAGGTACGACGCGGCGTCGAAGGGCAGCGCCGGCGGGAAGCGCTCCGGCACGTACGCCGCGGCCCCGGGCCGTACCACCCGGCCGGTGCTCGGCCGCTCGATCCCGGCCGCCAGCCGCAGCAAGGTCGACTTGCCGCTCCCGTTCGCCCCGGCGATCCGCACCAGCTCCCCCGGCCCGACGGCCAGCCGGACGTCCCGCAGGATCCACCGCCCGCCCCGCCCGTACCGCTTGCCGACCCCGGCCAGCTCCATCCGCACCCCGCCTCCATCCGGTCCCCCGAAGGCTATCCACCGCGGGTAAGGCCGCCGTGAGCATCGCGACGCGCAATCCCCCGGCCACGCGCCGGAGTTCACGCCGGGGCAGGTGGGGGCACCGCCCGGTCCCGTTTGGCCTTGACGAACTGATGATCCCTAGGATCGGCCGGGTGAATACCGGACGACGACCGAAAACCAGGCTCGGCAGCCTGCTGGCCGCCCTGGCGATAACGGGCGCCTCGCTGCTCCTCGGCCTGCCCGCCCAAGCCGACGAACCCTCAGCCGGCGCCTCATCCGCACCGAAGGAGGCCCCCAAGGTCGATCTGATCCTGGACGTCAGCGGCTCCATGAACATCGCCGACATCCAGGGCAAGAGCCGCATCTCGGTGGCCCAGCAGTCGCTGAACGAGGTGATCGACGCCCTGCCCGCGGAGACCGAGTTCGGCATCCGCACCCTCGGCGCCACCTACCCCGGCAACGACAAGAACGTCGGCTGCCAGGACACCAAGCAGCTCTTCCCGGTCGGCAAGACCAACAAGGTGGAGGCCAAGACCGCGGTCGCCACCCTGCGCCCCACCGGCTGGACCCCGATGGGCCTGGCCCTGCGCGGCGCGGCCCAGGACCTCGGCAAGGGCGACGCCACCCGCCGGATCGTGCTGATCACCGACGGCGAGGACACCTGCACCCCGCCCGACCCGTGCGACGTGGCCCGCGAGCTCGCCGCCCAGGGCATCCACCTGGTGGTCGACACCCTCGGCCTGGCCCACGACGACAAGACCCGCCAGCAGCTGCTCTGCATCGCCAACGCGACCGGCGGCACCTACACCGACGTCCGCACCCCGCAGCAGCTCACCGACAAGGTGAAGCAACTGGTCGACCGCTCCAACGACACCTACACCGTCAACCCGGTCAAGACCGTCGGCACCGACAAGTGCGAGAGCGCCCCGGTGCTCACCCCCGGCGTCTACAGCGACCGGGAGAAGTTCTCCGAGCACCGCGTCTACAAGGTCCCGGTCAAGGCCGGCCAGGAGCTGCGCGCCTCGGTCAGCGTGAGCCTCGACCGCGCGGTGGCCCGGGACTACGGCGTCCTGCTCCAGGCCACCAGCGCCACCGGCCAGGAGCTGGTCCGCGGCACCGACGCCGGCAGCAACCGCATCGACGTCATCTCCACCGGCCTGCGATGGTCCACCGCCGACTCCAAGGGCTACGTCACCGCGAGCCCGACCGCGTCGGCCAAGGACAAGCCGGACACCGCCGTCTGCCTGGTCGTCAGCAACTCGCTGGCCCCCCAGTCCGGCGTCCAGGCCGACCCCGGCATGCCGCTGGAGCTGACCGTGGACCTCGCCTCCGCCTCGCCCGCCCCCGAGGGCGCCGCGATGGGCCTCGGCCGCGGCTGGATCCTGCTGCTCACCCTCACCCTGGCCGGCCTGGTCTTCGGCCTGGTCTCCGGCTGGATCGCGCGCTGGCGGATCGCCGTCTGGCGGGAGAACTGATCATGCGTACGACGATCCGCGGCGCCCTCGCCGCCCTCGCCCTGCTGCCCGCCCTCGCGCTGGGCACCCCGGCCGCCTCCGCCGCCTCGCCGTCCCCCACGGCGACCGCGAGCGGCACCCCGGCCCCGGTCACCAAGGCCGGCACCTCCTTCCTGACGGCGGTCAACCTCTCCCCCGGCCAGGACGCCGACGTCGCCGCCTCCACCGGCGACTACCTGTACTGGGCGTTCGGTGCCTCCGAGGGCCAGACCCCGACGGTCAGCCTGACCGTCAACCTGGCCCCGGCCGCCGACCGGCACGGCCCGCAGACCTGGAGCGTCGAGGTCTTCGACGGGCTGCGCCGCCGCCAGGCCTGCACCGCCGGCACCCAGAACGCCACCGGCGACCAGAGCGCCACCAGCGTGGCGCTGAACTGCACCCTGCGCGAGGTCCGCACCTGGGCCGAGCCGTGGTCCGGCGACCCGCTGCCCGGCACCTACTACGTCCGGCTGTCGGTCACCGACGCCCCGCAGCCCGACCTCGGCCTGGCCGCCACCGCCCAACTGCACGTCGCCGCCAAGGGCAACGCCGACAACGCCCAGCCCGAGGGCGGCGAGCTCAAGGCCCCCCTGGTCCCGCCGGCCGGCGGCGGCGCCGGCACGGCCAAGGCCGCGGCCCCGGTCGCGGAGAAGGAGCACTGGTACACCGGCTGGTTCTCCGGCTGGAACAGCCGCTGGTACTGGACCGTCGGCGGCGGCTTCCTGGCCGCCCTGGCCGGCGTCCTCGGCTACCACCTGACCCGCCACCCGCGCGGCCGACGCCCCGGCCACCACGGCGCCGTCCCGCCCCAGGGCTCGCACCAGCACGACCACTACGCCGAGCGCCCGTAACCCCGCCCGCCCGAGGGCCGACCGGACACCTTCCGGCCGGCCCTCCGGCATGTCTACGCTCGAAGCATGCAGCCGCGCGGCCGGATCGTGGTCGGCGTGGACGGCTCCGCCCCCGCCCGCGCCGCCGCCCGGTGGGCGGCCCGGCTGGCCGGCCTCACCGGCGGCCCGCTGGAGGCGGTGGCGGTCTGGGACTTCCCCTGCCTGTTCGGCGAGCACGGTCTCGTCCCGCCCGCCCTGGACGGCTTCGAGCCGGAGCGCCGCGCCGCCGAGATCCTCGCCGAGACGGCGGCCGACTGCGCCGGCCCCCTGTGCCGCCGCCTCACGGCCGGGCCACCGGGCCCCGCCCTGGTCACCGCTGCCACCGGCGCAGCCCTGCTGGTCCTCGGCAACCGCGGCCACGGCACCCCGCCGGACGCCCCGCTGGGCACCGTCGCCCAGTACTGCCTGTGCCACGCGCCCTGCCCGGTGGTCATCGTGCGCGCGGCCGGGCTCAGCCCTTGAACAGGTTGTGCCCCACGTCGGACGGCACCTCGTCCTGGACCGGCTTGCTGCCCGGCCCCGGCACGTGCTCGCCGGGCACCGGCTGGTCGCCCTCCCGGTGCAGCAGCACCACCCCGTCCTGGGCCCAGATCTGCCGGTAGCCGTGCGCCAGCAGCAGCTGGATCCGCTCGGCCTGTTCCTTGTCCGTCTTGAACGGGAAGGACCGCTTGTCGGAGCGGGTCAGCACGTAGTCGCGGCCCCGCGGCGTGCCGTCCACCAGCACCACGTCGGTCCGGGCGGTCAGCCGCGGCGCGATCTGGTTGTCGGCCTCCACCGAGGCGCCGTCCGGGATCAGCGCGGCCGCCCGGACCAGCGCGGCCTCGCTCGCCCTGGGCTCCCAGGAGGACGGCACCGCCAGCTGCAGCAGCCCGATCGGCACCGCCGCCACCAGCGCCACCCCGACCGCGCCCAGGCCCAGCAGCCGGGCCCGCCGCCGGGTGCGCTCGGGCCGATCGGCGCTGCTCAGCCGCCCCAGCACCTCGAGGGTGGCGGTGAGCAGGACGGGCCAGAGCATCGAGTCGTAGTGCCGGGCGATCGACCAGTGGTTGGGGTTGCTGGAGAGGATCCGCTCGGCCAGCAGCGGCAGCATGCACAGCACGGTGGCGGAGCGCAGCGGCAGCAGGAACAGGGTGCCGAACAGCCAGAGCAGCAGCAGCGGCTTCAACGGCTGGTCGAAGGCGGTCTGCACCAGCAGGAACGGGTCGTGCAGCAGGTTGGTGACCGCCTGGCCGCCGTCCTTGCCGAGGGTGTCGTAGTTCCAGTAGTAGCCCGGCTCCCCGCCCATCGCCGGGATCAGCCACTTGATCGCCACCGCGGCGGCGACCGGCCCGCCCAGCAGCAGGCAGATCCCGGTGAAGCGCCCGGCGCGGTCCGCGGTGCGCCGGGTGCGCAGCAGCAGCACCAGCCCGTACGCGCCGACCAGCAGGCCCAGGTCCTCCTTGGTGCAGCACAGCAGCACCGCGGCGAGCAGCACCGTGCCGTAGCGGCGGGCCAGCCCGCGCTCCAGCATCAGCAGGGTCAGCGGGACGGCGAAGGCCACCTCGTGGAAGCCGACCCGGGAGGCGACCAGCAGCGGCCAGCCGAGCGCGTAGGCCAGTCCGGCCAGGTCGGCGGCCCGGCGGGCGGTGCGCGGCTCGGCGGCGGTGAAGGAGTGCGCGGCGATCCGCCGGATCAGCGGCACCCCGAGGGCGAACAGCAGCGCCTGTCCGACGATCAGCGAGCGCGGGTCGTCCCAGATCCAGTACAGCGGCGCGAGCAGCGCCAGCACCGGGGAGAAGTGGTCACCGAGTAGCGAGAACCCGGGCGGGAACTCGTGGTGGTAGGACTTCAGCGTGGAGACCGGCAGCCCGAAGTGGGCGTAGCCGCGTATGCCCTGGTCGAAGATGCCGAGGTCGAAGCCGCCGAGCGAGACGGAGGCCCAGCCCTGCATGCCGATGGCGCACATCACCGCGAAGCACAGCAGGCTGAGCAGCAGGGTGCGCCGGGCGGGCGTGCCCAGGACGGTCGCGGCCCTGCGGGCGGCAGCGGGTACGACGGCCCGGGGCGTCGGCGGGATCGCGGTCTGGGTGGTCACGTCGGCTCTGGTCCGTCTCTGGTCCGTCAGGACCGATTGGTCAGGGCGGGGTCACGTTCGGGCTCGTGGCCGGGCTCGTGGTCGAGCTTGGCGCCGAGCAGCTCCCAGGCGCCGGCCGAGGCGTCGACCGCCTGCCGCCGGGCCCGGTAGAGCCGCACCCCGATGACGAGCAGGACGGCGATGGCCAGCGGCGGGTAGATCGATCCGGGCAGCTGCCAGTTCCAGGTGACCCCGCGGCCCCAGCGGTGCGGCACCAGCCACATCACGTGGGAGAGGAACACCAGCAGCGTCACCCCGAGCAGCACCCGGCGGCCGGTGCTGCGGGCCTCGGCGACCAGCAGGGCGATCAGCGGGATGCACCAGACCCAGTGGTGGGTCCAGCTGATCGGCGAGACCAGCAGCGCGGTGAACGCGGCGCAGACCCCGCCCCAGGCGTCGGCCCGGCGCAGCACCCGGACGGAGCGCCCGGCGAGCACGGCCACCCCGAGCCCGAGCGTGGCGACCAGCGCGGAGGCGATCAGCCCGACCAGCCCGGGGTCGTTGACGTCGAGCAGCCGGCAGACGGCCCCGCGCAGCGACTGGTTGTCCACCAGCACGGTGACGCCGACCCGGCTCGGGTCCCACAGGTACTGGGTCCAGAACCCGTACGAGCCGTCCGGCAGCAGGATCCAGCCGATCAGCCCGGCCGCCAGGAAGGTGCCCATGGAGACCAGGGCGGCCCGGATCCGGCCGGTCAGGAACAGGTAGACGGCGAACAGCCCCGGGGTGATCTTGATCGCGGTCGCCAGGCCGATGCCCACGCCCTTGGCCCGGCTGCGGTCGGGGCGGGTGAGGTCCCACAGCACCAGGCAGAGGATGCCGAGGTTGACCTGGCCGTACTGGAAGGTGGTGTAGACCGGCTCCAGCCAGACCGCGAGGCCGGTCCCGAGCACGGTGAGCGCCGTCCGGTGCCGCCGGGCGGGCCAGCCGGCCAGCTTGAGCGACAGGAACACCGCCAGGCCGAGCAGCGCGTAGTTGCCGAGCATCACCAGGACGCGCAGGGTGCTCACGTCGAACCAGGTGCTCGGTACGAACAGCATCGCGGCGAACGGCGGGTAGGTGGCCGGCAGGTCCCAGCCGGGCAGCCGCATCGCGTACAGGTCGTCGCCGTTGACGACGGCCTGGCCCTCGGCCCGGTAGACGAGCATGTCGACCATGGTGGCGCCGTGCAGGTGCCGCTGGACGACGAAGGCCGCCACCGACAGCACCGCGACACAGGCCGCCGCGATGGTCCAGGAGTTCGGTCTTCCGTTCGCCGGGCGGCCGTCGGGCCCCTCCGGGTCCGCTTGCCGCGTCCAACGTTTCAGACCGAACTCGCGCACCGCGATGGCACCCCGTCGAGATAGACCAGATCGTTCCCTCGTCAGCGTCTGGGCCCACCCACCATAACCGACCCCTCCGAGACTCCCCCGAGTCCCAAAGCACGTCAGATTCCGCCCTGGTGAGAGCGGTGTGACCTCGGTCACGGGCCTCGCCGCCCGGCCTTGCGAGCCGCAAAACGCGAAGTCCCGCCGGGAGTTGACTCCCGGCGGGACTTGGTGGACCGGTCGGAACCGGTCCGTTGGGTGGAGCTGAGGGGATTCGAACCCCTGACCCCCTCGATGCGAACGAGGTGCGCTACCGGACTGCGCCACAGCCCCAACGAGAAGAAACTCTAGCACCTTTCGGAGGGGGTCCGTGACCACCCCCCTGGTCGGGGGTGGTCACCCACCTCATTCGTTGGCGGCGCGGGGGCGGGACTCCGGAGCCGGGGCTTCGGCGTACTGGTCGAACAGCGGGGTGCTGCGGGACTCGGTGGGGCGACCGGCGGTCCAGGTGCCGGGGGCCGACAGGTCGAGGCCGCGGGACACCCTGGGCGCGACCGGCGCGGTGACGTAGGTCGGCAGCGGAACGGGCACCGGCTCCCAGGAGTCCGGGCCGGCCGCACCGCGCTCGCGCATGCCGTCGACCCACTCCTCGTGCTCGGTCGCCTCGGCCACCGCGGAGGCGGACGGCACCGCGACGGTGACCTGCTCGGGATCGGCGGCCAGCCGCAGGTGCGCCCGGCCGGGCCGGTGCCCGGCGGGCGCGGACGGGGCCGGCTCCACCGGGGCGGGGGCCTCGACCGTCGGCCGGTCGTCCACCGGGGCCTCGGCCCGCTGCCGCTCGCGCTGGCGCAGCCGCTCGGCCGCCTGGGCGGCCCGGTTGCGGTCCAGCTTCACCTCGTACCGCTCGCGCTCCAGCTTGCGCAGGTGGCCGATGTAGAAGGTGAGGAGGAGTGCCGGGACGGCCGGGACCCAGAGGAAGGCGAGGCCGGCCACCGCGGCGACCACCGCGCCGAGCGCGAACGCCAGGAAGAGGACGGTGACCATCCGGCGCCGGCGGGCCAGCAGCCGCGCCCGGCGCTCCCCGCTGCCCTGCCGCACCGGGGCCGGCCGTTCGGCCGGGCGCTCCGCCGGGGGTCCCGCCGGGGGTTCGGGCTCCCGCGCCACGGGATCGCCGGGGGCGGCCCCGTCCCGTTCGGGAGGGCCGTCGTTGCTGTGCTCGTCGTCACGCGGTTCGTCGCCCAGGGCCCGGGCTGCCCGTCGCTCCAGCGCCGAACGCCCGGCCAGCAGGCGGATGGCGGTGCTGAAGCGTTCCGTCGGGCGCGCCTCGTTGAGTTCGTCCTGCCTGCGGAGCCACATCGGCACCAGATAGGCGGCCCAGGCCCCTACGATGACGGCGTAGATAAGGCCGCTACTGCTCACGATTCACACCGTACGGGCGCCGGGGAAGGCCTGGCAGCAATTTGACGCGGCGTGTCGTGTGATCAAGCTGATTCTCCGACTATTTTGCCGGCGTTTGTGACGGTCCGCCACCGCGTCGATGCCATATCGATATTCTTTTCGAACATATATTCAATTACGTGGCTCGCGCCCGGAACTGATCGCCCGCCAGCGCTCCAGCATCCCCTCCGGGACCTCCTCGGCGGTCAGGACGTAGACCAAGTGGTCCCGCCAGTCCCCGTCGATGTGGAGATAGCGCGGGCGGATTCCCTCCGAGCGGAAGTCGAGCTTTTCCACCACCCGTCGGCTCGGCCCGTTCTCCGGGCGGATGCAGACCTCGATCCGGTGCAGTCCGAGGGTGTGGAAGCAGTAGTCCACCGCGAGCGCCACGGCCGTCGGCATGATGCCCCGGCCGGCCACCGCCTCGTCGATCCAGTAGCCGACGTTGGCCGAGCACATCGAGCCCCAGGTGATCCCGCCGACGGTCAACTGACCGACCAGCTGGCCCTTGTAGAGCACCACGAAGGGCAGCATCCGGCCGGCCGAGGCCTCCCCGCGCAGGAACCGGACCATCTGCCGGTAGGTCGGCCGGGGCCCGGCCGCCTGGCCCGGCGGGCCGGGCGGCACGGTGGCCTCCCAGCGGCGCAGCCAGTCCCGGTTGCGCCGGCTCACCTCCTGCCAGTCGCGCTGGTCGCGCGCCCGGATCGGGCGCAGCACGACCTCCCCCTCGTGGAGCTCTACCGGCCAGCCGGCGTTCAGTGCGCTCTCCTAGATGCTGGGGCCCCGGAAGCTGGTGCGTCGGGCCGGGGGTGGTCCCCGCCGCCGAGCTGGTCGACGGCGTGGGCGAGCAGCGGCTCCAGCACGGCCAGGCCGTCCTTGACGCCGCCGGTCGAGCCCGGCAGGTTGACGATCAGGGTACGTCCGGCGAGCCCGGCGAGCCCGCGGGAGAGCGCCGCGGTCGGCACCTTGTCGCGGCCGTGGGCGCGAATGGCCTCGGGGATGCCGGGGATCTGCCGGTCGATCACCCGGGCGGTCATCTCGGGGGTGAGGTCCATCGGCGAGATGCCGGTGCCGCCGGTGGTCAGCACCACGTCGTACCCGGCGGCGACGGCCTCGCGCAGGACGGTCTCGACCGGCTCGCCGTCCGGGACGACCCGGGGGCCGTCGGCGGTGAAGCCCATCGCGGTCAGGCCCGCCACCAGCAGCGGGCCGCCCTTGTCCTCGTACACCCCGGCCGAGGCCCGGTTGGAGACGGTGACGGCGAGCGCCGTCATGCGCTGCGCCGTCATGCGCCGGCCTCCGGCGCGAACCAGTCGCCGCTCTTGCCGCCGGTCTTGCTGAGCACCCGGACGGACTCGATGCTCGCACCCTTGTCGACCGCCTTGACCATGTCGATCACGGTCAGCGCGGCGACCGTCACCGAGGTCAGCGCCTCCATCTCGACGCCGGTGCGGTCCGCGGTCTTCACGGTGGCGGTGATCTCGACCGCGTCGTCCACGACGGCGAGGTCGACCTTGACGCCGGAGACGGCGATCGGGTGGCAGAGCGGGATCAGGTCCGGGGTCCGCTTGGCGCCCATGATCCCGGCGATCCGGGCCACCGCGAGGGCGTCGCCCTTGGGCACGCCCTCGCCGCGCAGCAGTTCCACGACCTTCGGGGAGACCTTGACCCGCCCGGCCGCGACGGCGGTGCGCGCGGTGGTGGCCTTCTCTGAGACGTCGACCATCCGGGCCGCGCCCTGCTCGTCGACGTGGGTGAGGCGGTCGCCGGGGTTCGGTGTCGTCACGGGTAACTCCAGGGGCGCGCAGGTCGAATACCGCGCTACCGTACCGCTCGGTCACCCGCCCGCTCGCCTCCGGGCGCTCTTGACCCGCCGCCGACGGTCGGCGGTGCGCCGATTGCTCAGGCGTCCAGCAGGACCACGTCGACCTCGCTGCCGGCCGGCAGCTCGGTGACCTCCTCGGGGACGGTGATCAGGCAGTTCGCCCGGGCCAGCGCGCCGACCAGGTGGGAGTCGGCGCCGCCCACCGGCTCGACCGTGCCGTCCGCGGCCGAGTGGCGGCCGCGCAGGAACTGCCGTCGCCCGGCCGGGGAGCGCAGCGCGGACGGGCAGAGCGCGCGCACCACCGGGCGGTGGACGTCGGCCGCGCCCAGCATGGTGCGGATCACCGGGCGGACGAAGAGTTCGAAGGAGATGTAGGCGCTCACCGGATTGCCCGGCAGGGCGAGCAGCGGCACCCCGGCGCCGGCGCCGATCCGGCCGAAGCCCTGCGGCTTGCCGGGCTGCATCCGCAGCTTGCGGAACTCGACACGGGCGGCTCCGCCGCGGGCCACGCCCCCGTAGGACTCGAAGACCTCCTTGACCACGTCGTACGCGCCGACGCTGACCCCGCCGCTGGTGACGATCAGGTCGGCCCGGCCGAGCTGCTCCTCCAGGACGGCGCGCAGCCGGTCGGCGTCGTCGGGGACGGCGCCGACCCGGTAGGCGATGGCGCCGGCCTCCTGGGCGGCCGCGGTGAGGGTGAAGCTGTTGGAGTCGGCGATCTGGCCGGGCCCGATCGGCTCGCCGGGCTGGACCAGCTCGCTGCCGGTGGAGAGCACCACCACCCGCGGGCGCGGGCGGACCTTCACGGTGGCCCGGCCGATCGCGGCCAGCAGGCCGAGCTGGGCGGGACCGAGCCGGGTGCCGGCCGCCAGGACCAGGGTGCCGGCCGCGACGTCGCTGCCGGCCCGGCGGATGTGCGCGCCCTCGGCGACCGGGCGCAGCACCCGGACCTCCTCGTCCGCCACCGGCGCGGTCATCGCGGCGGCGGCGACCCCGGTGCCGGTGCCGCCGTCGGTCCACTCGACCGGGGCGACGGCCTGGGCACCGGGCGGCAGCGGGGCGCCGGTCATGATCCGGGCGGCCTGGCCGGGGCCGACCTTCGGCAGTTCGCCCGCGCCGGCGGCGATGTCGCCGACCACGGTGAGCACCGAGGGGTAGGTCTCGGTGGCTCCCCGGGTGTCGGCGGTGCGGACGGCGTAGCCGTCCATCGAGCTGTTGTCGAAGGGCGGCAGGTCGCCGTCGGCGACCACGTCCTCCTCCAGCCGGCAGCCCTGGGCGTCGAGCAGCTGGAGCTCGATGGCGGGCAGCGGGCCGACGGCGGCCAGCACGTCGGCCCGGTGCTCGTCCACCGTCCAGAAGCGAGGAGCCGCCGGTGCCCGGTCCGCGGACCCGTCGCAGCAGGCTGCGGGGGTGGTGCTGTGCTCCGTGGACCCGGTCATCGGCGGCTCGCTCTCTGTGTCGTGGGCCTGTCCCATGGATTTTGTCCGATCAGGCAAGGATCCATGAGACGGGCACTCGTCAGTCCTGCAGCTCGGAGGCGACGAACTCCCGCAGCCAGGAGCGGAACTCCGGGCCCAGGTCCTCGCGCTCGGAGGCCAGTCGGACGATGGCGCGCAGGTAGTCGGCGCGGTCGCCGGTGTCGTAGCGGCGGCCCTTGAAGAGCACGCCGTGCACCTGGCCGCCGGCCTCGGCCTCGCGGTTGGTCAGCTCGCGCAGGGCGTCGGTGAGCTGGATCTCGCCGCCGCGGCCGGGCGGGGTCTCGCGCAACACGTCGAAGACCAGCGGGTCGAGGACGTAGCGGCCGATGACGGCGTAGTTGGAGGGGGCCTCGCCCGGCTCGGGCTTCTCGACCAGGTCGGTCACCTGGAAGACGTCCTCGCCGAAGCCGTTGGCCTTGACGGCGGCGCAGCCGTAGAGGTGGATCTGGGAGGGGTCGACCTCCATGAGGGCGACGACCGAGCCGCCGAGCTCCTGCTGCACCTCGATCATGCGGGCGAGCAGCGGGTCGCGGGGGTCGATCAGGTCGTCGCCGAGCAGGACGGCGAAGGGCTGGCCGGCGACGTGCTGCTCCGCGACGGAGACGGCGTGGCCGAGGCCCTTGGGGTCGCCCTGGCGGACGTAGTGCATGTTGGCCAGCTCGACGGACTCGCGGACCCGGCGCAGCCGGTCCTCGTCGCCCTTGCGGACGAGCAGCTCCTCCAGCTCGTAGGCGCGGTCGAAGTGGTCCTCCAGCGCGCGCTTGTTACGGCCGGTGACCATCAGTATGTCGGACAGGCCCGCGGACGAGGCCTCCTCGACGACGTACTGGATGGCCGGCTTGTCCACGACGGGCAGCATCTCCTTCGGCGTCGCCTTGGTCGCCGGGAGGAAGCGGGTGCCCAGTCCGGCCGCGGGCACCACGGCCTTGGTCACCGGAATTCGGGGAGTGGTCGTCGTCATGCGTTTACCTTACTCAGGCACGTTTTCGCCCGGCCGAGCGCGTTCGGACGGCTAGGACAGCACGTCGCGGGGCACGGCCACGGTGGCGGGCGGATGGGAAGCGACCGGCTGGGCCGAGGGGCCCCCTCCGGTACAGGCCGACACACTACCCGGCTTTTCCGAACGGTCACGTTCGGCAGCCGGGGCGGGCTGCGGCGCGGAAGCGGGCTGCTCACGGGGCCGGCCGGGCCGGGGCGCGATCCGCCAGCAGTCGCCGCCGGACGCCCGCGCCGCGGCCAGCGCCGCGTCGGCGGAGCGCAGCAGGACGGCGGCGTGGGTGCCGTCCTCGGGCAGCACGGCGATGCCGACGGCGGCGGTCAGGCCGTTGCCCCGGGCCGGGCGGGGCGCCCGGGTGCCGGAGGACCAGTCGAGCAGCAGGTGCCGGCGGACCGACCAGACCAGCCGCTCGGCGACCTGCACGGCGCCGTCGGCCCCGGTGTCCGGCAGCACCACCAGGAACTCCTCGCCGCCGTAGCGGCCCAGGGTGTCCGCGCGGCGGATCTCCATCGCGAGCCGCTGGGCGAGGTCGCGCAGCACCGCGTTGCCGCGGGCGCGGCCGAGCTCGGCGGTGACGGCGTCGAAGCCGGCGATCTCCAGCAGCAGGACGGCCAGCGGGCGCGGGCCGTCGGCCTGGTCGGTGTGCTCGGCGCGGCGGGCCCGTTCGATCTCCCGGTCCAGGGTGAGCTGCAGGTGGCGGTAGTTCCAGACCCCGGTGAGCGGGTCGCAGGAGGCGGTGCGCTCCAGTTCTGCGCAGCGCTCCTCCAGCTCACCGATCCGCCCGGTGAGCCGCTCCCGGTCCTCGGCCGCCTCGGCCCGTTCCCGGCGACCGCGCAGTCCGAGCACGGTGGCCCCGGCCAGTGCGGGGGCGCTGAGCGCGGCCAGGGCCTGGACCAGCAACGGGGTGGACAATCGGGGGCCCTTTCGCGTGTCAGGCTCTGCGCGTCACGGTTTTCGGACGCGGAGGATCCGGTGCACAACGAGAAGAGCGACCTGAGGACACGGCTGTTGACGCAGCGCCGCGCACTGACCGCCGAGGGGCGCGCGGAGGCGGCGGACGCGCTGGCCGGGCACGCCTGGGAGCTGGCGGCGCGCGGCAGCACGGTGGCCGCCTACGTCTCGGTGGGCACGGAGCCCGGGACCAGGCCGCTGCTGGACGCGCTGCGGGAGGACGGCGTGCGGGTGCTGCTGCCGGTGCTGCTGCCCGACAACGACCTGGACTGGGCCGAGTACGCGGGGCCCGGGACGCTGGCCCCGGCCGGGCGCGGGCTGCTGGAGCCGATCGGGCCGCGGCTCGGGCCGGCCGCCGTCACGGGGGCCTCGATGGTGCTGCTGCCGGGCCTGGCGGTGGACCGGGGCGGGCGGCGGCTGGGCCGCGGCGGCGGCAGTTACGACCGGGTGCTGGCCCGGCTGGAGCGGGCCGGGGTGCGGCCGGTGCTGGCCGTGCTGCTGTACGAGCACGAGCTGCTGGAGCGGGTGCCGGCCGAGCCGCACGACCTGCCGGTGGACCTGGCGGTCACGCCCTCGGGGGTGCGGGCGCTCGGCTGAGGGCGCTCGGGCCGGAGGCTCGGCCGAACCGACGACGGCGGCCCGCCCCCCGGGGGGGGGGGGGGCGCCCGGGGGCAGGAGGTAGGGGGGGCAGCC
>NZ_JBHXEG010000029.1:0-90671 GCF_042724935.1 Kitasatospora sp. NPDC127060 | reverse complement strand
GCGGTGGCCAGCCGGCTGGCCACCGCCCCGCGGATGTCCTGGGTGGCCGGACCGGCGGCGTCCCCGGGGCCGGGTGGGGGCGCGTCGGTGGAACTCATCGGTCCTCCTCCGGTACGGCCCCGGTCGGCTGCGCGGGGGGCGCGGGGGCCCCGGGGAAGGGGCCCCCGGGGTGGGCCGTACCCGGTCAGTTCACCCGGTTGCCGCGCCCCCCGCATGCGGCGGGCGGCCGTGCGGGTGACCGGTGCTCAGCCGCGTCCGGTCTGTTCGCGGACTTCGCGCTGCGGCTCGAACCGGCCCGGCCGGTCCGGCCGCTGTCCCAACTCCAGGAACTCCTGGACGGGCTGACGGCGGAAGGTCCGAGTACGGCCGATGACGCCGTGGACGTGACCCTCTTCACCCGGTTCCACGGTCTCCGCGCGGGCACGGAACGATAAATTCCGGGCCGACTGTCGGTGCGGTGGGACACGATGTCGGGCATGTCGTATGAACTCCAAGCGCTGATAGGCATGTTGGAGCTGCTGTCGGTGGCGGCGGCGGAGGTGCCGGCGGCCCGGGTGGTGCCGCTGGCGCAGGGACTGGCGCTGATCCCGGTCACCTCCGCCGTGCTGTCCGCGCTCCAGGGCGAGGCCGCCGTGCCGAAGCCCGGCGGCGGGGCGGGATTCGGCTGGCACCCGGACGGCTTCGAACTCCGGCTCGCCGCCTGGTCGAAGGCCGGTCCGATCGCCTGCGTCGAGGCCGAGTACTTCGGCGGCAGCGGCACCCAGCGTGCCGCCGTCTGGTCGGACGGCCGGGTCGTCCTGGGTCCGCTCACCAGCGGCGAGTTCGAGCCCGTCCCGGCCGAGGGCACCCCGATCTCCCAGGCCCTGCGGCGGCTCGGCGGGCACGTCGAGCCGGGCCGGGTGGACGAGTTCGCCTCCGTCGGGCTGGGCGCGCGCCGCTGCACCGCCGACTGGGCGGCGGGCTGAACCGACGCGCCGCCGTTCGGCGTACCTGCGGTGGCTGCGTCCGGACGGCGACCGCACGGTGTGAGTCAGGCGATCTCGCCTGACTCGCACTGAGAGGAAGCAGTACCCATGCGTGCCACCCGGATGGCCGTCGTGCTGACCACAGCCCTTGCGCTGACCACGGTCGCCACGGCGTCCGCCACCGCCGCCGGCCATGGAGCCGCGGCCCCCCGTACCACCGTCTCCTCCTCCATCACCACCGCCGCTGCGGCCGTCCCGGTCACCCCGGTCACGGTCCCGGCGCCGCCGACGACCCTCCCGGCCGTCGACGACCCGGCACTGCCCGCCGTCCCCGGCACCCCCGCCGTGCCGGCCCTCCCCGCACTCCCGGCCACGCCGGACCCGAGTGCGGCCCTCGGGGCGCTCGGCGACGTCGTCAAGCTGGTCACCGGCCTGCTCTCGACGGTGACCTCCGCCGTCCCCGACCTCGGCGCCGTCCAGCAGTTGGTCGCCTCCCTGCAGGGCATCCTGCAGAACCTGCTCGGCGGGCTCCCGTCGGTGCCGGCCCCGCCCACCGTCCCGGCCCCGCCCAAGCTGCCCGGCTCCGCGCCCGCGGGCCTCCAGGAGCAGCTGGACGCCCTGCGCGCCCAGGCGCAGACCCTGATCGCCACCGCCCACTCCCTCCCCGCCGCCGGCTGACCCACCACCGGCCGACCCCGCCGCCGGCCGGACGCACCGACGCGAACGGCCCCGCTCCCGGATCCGGGAGCGGGGCCGTGCCGTCCTGTCCCCCCTGTTCCCCGCGCGCGGGCGCGGGCGCGGGCGCGGGTGGGGCAGGAGGGTCGACTAGCGGTAGTTCACGTACTGGATCGCGAAGTCCAGGTCCTTGCCCTTGAGCAGCGCCTGGACGGCCTGGAGGTCGTCGCGGCTCTTCGAGCTGACGCGCAGCTCGTCGCCCTGGACCTGGGCCTTGACGCCCTTCGGACCCTCGTCCCGGATGATCTTCGCGACCTTCTTGGCATCCTCGGTGGTGATGCCCTCCTTGATGTCCGCGAAGATCTTGTACTCCTTGCCGGACAGCTGCGGCTCACCGGCGTCCAGGGCCTTCAGCGAGAGGCCGCGCTTGATGAACTTCGTCTGCAGCACGTCCAGGATGGCGCGCACGCGCTCCTCGCCGTTGGCCTTCATCTCGATCTTCTCGCCGGAGCGGCTGATCTCGCCGCCCACGCCCTTGAAGTCGAAGCGGGTGGCGATCTCGCGGGAGGTCTGGTTGATCGCGTTGTCGACCTCCTGCCACTCGACCTTCGAGACGATGTCGAAACTGGAGTCGGCCATGGGTGTTGGTCTCCTTGATGCTCTGGCTTCACTGACACGGCCCGCCCCACCGGGGCGCCCGCCGCCCAAGCCTATCCAGCGTCACCCCGGCCCCGCCCGTGACCGGCGCGCGGCGCTCCTTGATCGTCGAGTGATCTCCCGGGTGGTCTCTCGAGTGATCCACCGAGTGGCGAAGCACCCCCGGGGATCAGGTATGGTTTACCAAGTCGAACGGGGCGCGAGCCCCCGGAAACGAAAATCCTGGCTGGTTGCCCGAGCGGCCAAAGGGAGCAGACTGTAAATCTGTCGCGCAAGCTACGCAGGTTCGAACCCTGCACCAGCCACAGGATAGAAAACAGGCCCTGATCTGCGGAAACGCGGATCAGGGCCTGTTTCGTTGTGCTCGAACACCGGTCACGCCGGATGGTCGTTTTGCGTGGTTTGTCTCACATCGTTTCGCCCGGATCCCAGTCCTGACCAGCGGTTCCGGACCAGGGGCGGACCAGACTCAGGGGTGACCGGGGTGCGGTTCGCCGAGTTGGACCATCGGTCGGTCGCGTGTCGGCCTGGCGGACCAGACGGAGCTGCTGGCATTTCGGCGATCACGCCCGGCCTGGCCAATGGCAGTGGGATGATCTACGGCCGGAATCAGCGAACGAGGGGGCAACAAGGTGAGGAACAGGCGCTTGGCCACCCTGGGCGTGGCCGCTGGCACTGCGCTACTTGCGGGGTGCGGCTCGTCCGGAACCGCCAGCACCGGTGGGGACGCGAATTCCCAGCCAGCCGATGGTGCTCAGAGTGCTGCTGTGCGCTATCAGCAGGCGGTGAATGCCCGGGACTGGGCCACCATGTGCCAGCTGAGGACGGTCGCCTACCAGGGCGGCAGCCTCCAGCGCTGCACCGCCGACAACGTGGAGAGCACCCCGGAGACGACCAGCTCAAGCAAGCCGAGCACAACCCCTTCCTTGCCGGCGGGCATCTACGCGGACGGTTCAACCGTCCCTCCGATGGCCACCCCAAGCCCAGCCGACACCCGACCCGCGACGATCAGTCCAGTAACCGTCGAGCGAACCGAACAGGTTCCTGCGCTCAGTCAGCACCCGGCCGGCACTGGCGTGATGGTGATCTTCCAGGTCACCCAGCCAGGCGGTACCAGCAGCACTGATCGGCGCGCGATCCGACTCGTCCAGGACGGCGCTGGCTGGAAGGTCGACCAGGACGGCACCGTCCACGATTCCGACATGACCCTGAGCGACCCGCTACGAGCGGCGTTGGCGGTTGCCCCCTGACTGCACGGGTCAGGTGCGGCTCAGGGGTCCTCGGTTGTCGGCGTCGACGTCGTCCGTCGCTGAAGCCGTTCGGTGATGAGCTGGTTGGCGTGGTCCTCGTCACCGTGGATGCACTTCGCGTAGACCCGGAGAAGGACGGCGATGCTGTGTCCCGCCCGCCGGGCGCACTCGGCCACGGGGACGCCGGAAGCCAGCCAGAGGGAGATCCCGGCGTGCCGGGCGTCGTACGGGCGCTTGGCGAGCGGGGTGGCCTGCTCCTCCTCGCTGAGCACCGCGGCCCGTGCTGCAGCCCAGACGACCCCGTACCCGCTCTCCTGCACCATGCCGTTCCGGAAGGTCCGGAACAGCCGGCCGTCCGGCGCCGTGCCGTACAGCTCGATGTGCTCCCGCAGCAGCTTCACCAGCTCGGGCGGGATGGGAACCGGCCTGGTGGCCGACTCCGCCCGGTGCTTCAAGCCGCGGGGGTCGTGCGACGCCCCACTGTCGGTCCAGGAGGACCCGACGCGGGGGCTGTTCCCGTTGAGGTTGAGCTTTCCCCAGCCCTCCGCCGGCAGGACGCACCGGTCCTTGCGGAGGTGGACGACCTCGCCCGGTCGCATGCCCGCGTAGTACATGCACCCGAAGAACGCCACCAGCCGCGGACCGCGTCGCCCCTGCCGGCCGACGGCCTCCAGCATCGCGGCGGCCTGCTCCGGGCTCATGACGTACTCGGGATCGACCTCCTCCTCGGTACGGGGCGGTTGCCACTGCACCGACGGCAGTGGGTTGGCGGCCAGGAGTCCGTCCTCGACCGCGCGGCCCAGGATGTGGTTCAAGATCCGGCGCTTCCGGAGGATGGTCGACGCGGCGGCCTTGGTGCCGTCCAGTTTCACCGAGAGGGCGGCGAGCAGGCGCCGGACCATCTTCGGGTCCGCCAGCTCGGACACCTCGACGGAGTTCCGCGCCACCCAGGTCAAGGCCTTGGCGACGTCGGCCGGCGGCTCATCGGTCCACCGGTTCACGTTGAAGGCCCAGCCATACAGCGCGCGCCGGACGAGCAGCTTGTCCGGCATCCCGGTCTTGCTCTTGACCAGTTCGAACGTGACGCTGGCCAGGGCGTCCGCCCACGTCGTCCGAGTCTTGGCGGGGGCGCCGTCCCACCGGGCTTCGACGTAGTTCCGGCCGTGCTGGTACCAGGTGACGGAGTTCTGCTCCTGCTGGCGCTTGCGAAGCTCGGCGAGCGGGAGGCCCGTCTCGGTGTCGAAGGGCTGGTGGGAGGCCGCCGCGATCAGCAGCTCAGCCTTCCGGCCGTCCGCCTGGGTCTTCGTGAGGTAGGACTCGGAGAACTCCAGGCCGTTCACGGTCCACCGCACCTGCCACGGCTTGCGGCGGTCGGGCCGGTGGCGGTGCTCCCAGAACGTGACCTTGTAGGAGGTGGGCATCAGGCGGCCACCTCGCAGGAGTCGAGCCACGCGTCCAGGTCGGCCCGGTCGATCCGGACCTGACCGTTGGGGAGCTTGATGAGGCGCGGGCCCGTGCCCCGGGCGCGCATCCGGTAGAAGGCGGCACGGGACATGCCGAGTTCGGCGAGCACGACGGGGAGCTTGAGCAGTTCGCGCTTGGGCATGGCGAAGTCTCCTGCTGTGGGTCGGGATTGATGGCTGCGGCGTCTTGCGGGCCCTCTCGCGGGCGGACGCGGAGGGCGGAGAGCGTCAGGGATGTCAGGGGAACTCGCTGACCTGCGGATATGGCCCTTGCCGGGGTGCCAGGAGTTGTCAGGGCTGTCAGGGGATAATCGGGATCCCCTGACAGCCCTGACGTTCCCTGGCGGGCCGTCTGGTGGCGATTGGCCTGGTCAGGGCTTTGTCCTGACATCCCTGACGGTTACGCAGGCGCGTCTGCGGCCGTGGGGGCGCTCACGGCCGGGTGGACGCGGTAGGTGACGGCCTGGGGCCGGCCGCGCTGACCGCTGGTGGTGGGCTGGTCGGTGCGGAGCCAGCCGTGCTGCTCCAGCAGGTGAAGGGCGGGCTCGACGTCGGCGACCTTCTTGAACCGCCGGGACGACGCGACGGCGTCGTGGGCCTTGATGTGGGTGCGGTGGGTGCCGTCCTTCTTCGGCCGCTGGAGCCACTGGAGCAGGGCATGGGCGTCCTCGGTGGCGGGGTCGGCCGCGATGAGGTCGAAGACCGCCAGGGTGTGGGCGGTGTAGTAGTCCGCGATCTCGGCGGCGCGGCCGACGGTGGCGGCCTCCAGGCCGGCACGCCAGGCGTTGCTGTCCCGGTCGGAGGCGATGTGGTCGGCGAGGTGGAGCAGGACGGCGATCCGGGCGATGTGGCCGACGAGCTTGCCGGCCCAGTCCTTGATGTGGGCGAGCGGCTGGTCGGGGCGGAGCTGGACCTCGACCCGCTCCTGGAGGCGCTCGACGGCGAGGTCGGCGGCCTGGTCCATGAGCACGGTGACCGGGTCGGTGAGGTCGGTCATGGCGCGGAGCAGGCGGGTCAGGTTGCGGTCGTAGGCGTTCGCGACCTTCTCGGGGATCGGCGCGGTGCGGACCTTTCGATAGCCCAGGTTGGAGGGCGGCAGGGAGTACAGGAACCGGGCGAGCAGGCCCCGGTCACGGGCTCCGGGGGCGGCGCCGAGCTCCTGGAGAACGGCGGGCTGCGGGGTCACGCCGATGGTCAGGGCGGGCTTGTCGACAGTGGTCTGCTCGCGGGTGATCCGGTCGGCCTGGAGTCGCTCGCCCTTGTGGGCCTGGAGGAACACGCCCAGGTTCGGCTTGCTGCTGTAGCGGCCGACCATGCTGTCGAACAGGTCGCCCTCCGGGGAGAGCGCGGCCAGGCACCGGTGCACGGCGAGCTGACTGGTGACGGTCTCCGGGGTGATGTCCCCGGACAGGGTCAACCGCGGGCTCGGCGGGACGGTGATCTCCTCGGCGAGCATCTTCGCTGCGGAGATCTCCGCGATGAGCCGGGTGCGGTCGAGGTCGGGGTTCTTGCGGGCCTTGGCCATCAGGACGTCGACCTCCGCCAGCGCGGCGTCCTTGGCGGTCTCGGCCTCGATGATCGCCGCCCTGGCGCCGGCCTGGAGCTCCGCTTCGACCTTGTAGACCGGGCCCATCGTGAACGCGAACACGTCGGACTTGCGGCTGGCCGGGGGCATCGCACAGGTTAGGTAGAGGTTCGATTGCTCGCGCCAGCCGGGCCGGATCTCCACGTTCACCCGGCCGCCTGCGGCGGTCGACAACGCGGCGAGGGCCATGGTGGCGGCGGCGTCGGGCGGGGTCTGGGTGAACTCGGCGACCGCCCCGACGTAGGCGCCGACCCATCCGGGCAGGGCCTGGACGGGGAAGGTCGGCAGGGTGCCGTGGGAGCCGAGCGGGACGGGGTCGAGCCAGGTGTCGCCGGCGGCGAGGTCCGCGAGCATGGAGAGTGCGGCCGTACGGACGGCGTCCAGGTCGGCCTGGTCCTCGCCGGCCATGGCCATGTTGGCGAGGCGGCTGGTGGCGGTGCCGATCCGGCGGCGCTCGGCGGCGAGGCGCACGATCTCGGCGTAGTAGTCGCCATTGGCGGCGGTCGGGGTCGCCTCGACGCAGGCGTGCAGGTAGCCGGGCCCGCCGACGCGGCCCAGGTCGCCCTGGGCGCGCAAGGCGCCGGCCAGCAGCATCGGGTCGACCGGCCGCTCCCCGCCGGCCATCCGGGTGATGGTGCGCCAGATCGTCTCGTGCGCGGGGTGGTAGAACGCGCTCGGGTCGCCGAGCTGGGCGGCCAGCGCGGGGATCTGGGCGGGGTCGAGCAGGGCGGCGCCGATGACGGCCTGCTCGGCGGCCTTCACATCGGCGGGCTCCGGCCGGAACGGGATCACGTTCAGGGAGTTCTCGCTCACCGCTCGTCCTCGTTGGGGAGCTGGCGGTCGAGCCAGGCGAACGGCGAGGCGCTCTGGGCGCGGTTGTAGACGTCGATGGCCGCGTCGGGGGCGCTGCCGGGGCGGACACGGGGGCTGATGAGGCTGGCGTACAGGCGCGCGCCGTGGTGCACGCAAGCCTTGGCGGCGTCGCCGTGGCGGTCGAGAACGGTCACGGCGTCGCGCGGGCCCTCGCAGGGGCTGGTGTCGTCGACGTGGGCGGCCTCGCAACGGTGCTGCGGCGAGGTGGTGTTTCCGGGCATGCTGGAGTCCTCTGGTCTCTGAGAGGGGATCGGATTGGCCCCGCAGCAACCGCCCGGTACCCGGCAAGGTCGACGGTTGCTGCGGGGCTTCGTGCTGTGTCGGTCAGTCGTCCTCGGAGCTGCAGAGGCAGTCCTCGGGCGCGGCGCCCTGCCCGATCTGGCAGGCGCAGTAGATGAGTCCGAGCGGCGTTTCGACGGGCTCGCCGCCGGTGCAGTGGTCGCACTCGCCCGGCGCCCAGTCGGCGGCGTCGAACTCGTCGTAGTCGTCGTCCACGGTGCTGTCCTTTCGGGGGCGGGGGAGGCTTTGGCTCAGGCCTCGTCGTCGGTGAGTCCGTGGCGGCGCTCCCACTCGCGCCAGCAGCTGCGCACCAAGCCCTGGGTCACGGGGTTGGGGTCGTCCTGGTGCCGCTCGATCGCGGCGCACAGCTCCGCCATCGTGAACTCCGGGATCGTCTTGTCGGGCCAGCGGTCGGTGGTCATGGCAGGTGCCTCTCGTGTCGGTGGATCAGGCGGCGGTGGCGCGGCCGACGACGATCGTCCGGGCGGGGTTGCCGGGGTCGGCGCGCATGACGAACCCCTCTCGGGTGGACCACTCGGCGGCGTTGTTGGCGTTGTTGTTGTTGCTCTGACCTGCGACAACAACGCCGCTAGGGGTGCTCTCGGAGGGGGAGGGGAGAGGGGGCACGTCGTCGTGGTGGATGCCGGGAACGCTGACGCCCTCCACGCGCACCCCTCCACGGACCTCCACACCGGCCTCCTGGAGGAGGCCTCGGACGGCCCTCCCGGACCGCTTCCAGAGGGGGTGTTCGGCGGCCAGGTGGGCGGTCACGGCGGTGAGCGCGACGTGGGTGCCGGCGGCCCCGAGGAGGGCCACCGCGCGGCGGGCGTCGGCGGGGGTCGGGGAGGTCGCCGCCGAGGTCTCGTCGCGGGCCTTGGCGGAGGCCTGATCGGGGGTCAGCGGCGGCCGCTCCGCTACGTCCTCGGCGATGCTCTGCTCGGCCTCCACCTCCTCATCGACGGTCTTCTTGCCGGGGGCGGGTGCGTGGATCAGCGCGGCGATCCACCACACGCCGATCAGCAGCCCGATGCCGGGCTCGATGAGGGGTCGGGCGAGGGCCCAGACCAGCGGGCCGCCGACGATCAGCATCAGCGTCGCGGCGCCGGCCGCGTCCCCCGCGCGGCTGCGCTTCTCCTTGCGGGCGGCCTTGTCCTGCTCCGTCTCGATCTCACGGGCGGTGACCCGGGCGCTCTCCCGGGCGTGGATCATCGCGGCGCGCTTCGTCGGGTCGGGGGTCTCGGCGAGCTTCTTGGCGAACTCGGCGTCGGCCGCCTGGGCGGCCTCGGCGGCGAGCCGCTCCTGGTCCGCCTTGAGCGCGGTGGCCTCGGCCCGGCGCTCGCGCTGGGGGGCCGTCAGCCGGCGGACCAGAACGGGGGTGCCCGTGGCCAGGCCGGTGAGCGGCCACAGCAGGGTGGCGCCCAGCTTCTCGGTGGGGAAGATCTTCTCCATCGTCGTCGCCCTCACTTGATGAACGCGCTGATCAGGCCGCTGATGATCGACGAGGGCAGGACCCAGAGCCCGCCGGCGGCGGCGAACAAGCTGGGGGCGACGGCCCCGCACAGTGCGTCCTTCCACGGCTTCGGCTTGAGCCCGAAGACGGCGAGGGTCAGGACGGCGGCGGTGGCGCCGGTCTGCCAGTCCCCCAGGGCGGCGTTGCCCTGGAACGCGTCGCTGAGCTGCGTGCCGATCCCGGCGAGCTGCTGGAAGGCCGTGCCCGCGTTCGCGGCGAGAAGGCCGATCCCGAACGCCCAGTAGGGCACGTGATCGTCCTGGACGTTGATCTTGTTCTTGCCGCGGACACCGACGTACAGGTACATGGTCGCGACGGTGGCCGCGCCGCCGGTGCCCAGCGCGATGAGGCTGCTCATGGTGTGTGACTCCTTGGAGGCTAGAAGAGGGGCAGGGCAGCGAAGAGCGGGGAAAGGCCGGCGGCGACGGCGAGGCCGGAGGCGACCGGGATGCGAAGGGCGACGAGGATCAGGAGTGGTCCGGCGCCCCGGACCTCGCTCACGCGCAGGCGGCCCCGGTCGCGGGTGTGCAGGTCGAGGGCCCACCCGGCGGCGGCCAGCAGCAGGCCGACGTAGGGCCCGCCGGGCGCGATCAGCGGTACCAGGCCGGTGGTGTAGCCGCCTACCGCGCTGATCGCGGTGAGCACGCACCAGCGGCGGAACCGGACCGTGCGGTCGGAAGGGCCAGCAGCGCGGGCGGCTCGGCGGCGCTCGCGCCGGGCCCGGGTGCGGGCCTGGCGCCGGTCGGCCAGCTGCTGCTGACGATGGCGCAGGGCACGCTGGGCGGGGGTCTCCCCGGCCGCGGCGCGCTCCCGGTCCTCCTGGGCGCGAGCGCGTTGCTTGGCGAGCTCGCGCTCGGCCTCCCGACGCTGGGCCCGGTCGTCCGGGGTTTCGGAGATCCGCTCGGCCAGTAGATCGGCGAAGCCGACCAGGTCGTCCCGGCAGATGGGGCGGTCTGGGGTGAGGACGTCCTCGACGCGGTGGCGTTCGGCGCGTTCCTTGGAGGTCTCCCCGACCTTGCCGAGCGCCGAGTCCATCCGGGCCCGCTGCGCGGCGAGCAGGTCCTCGTACTCGACCTGCTGGCGGGCGGCGCGCTGGGCCTCGCTCTCGGTGAGGAGCTGTCCGACCTGGGAGGTAATCGTCGAGGCCTGCTCGGACAGGATCCGGCCGAACGGGGCCCAGAACGCCTGCGCGGCGTCCTCCATGGAGGTGGCCTGGGCGGGGCCGGTGCCGATCGGGACCGGGATGTGGACGTCGGGCTCCGGCTGGACCGGGGCGGGGATGCGGGGGCCGGACTTGCGCCACCACTCGCCCACCGGCTCGGGGCTCGGCATGCCGGCGGTGGGCGGCTCGGTCGGGGGCGGGGGGATCGTCACCGGTGCCGCCCCTCCAGGTAGGCGATGGTCACCAGGTAGAGGCCAGCGACGACGATCGCGAGGTTCCCCAGGAGCAGGATCAGGCAGATCAACTTGGTGATCACGTGTTTCTCCCGGTCAGGGCGGGCGCGCACCCCGGTGTGCGAGGTGCGCGCCTGCGGGGGTGGTCAGGAGGAGCGGCCGAGCCGGTCGCGGCTGTGGTCGGTGCGCGGGGCGAAGACCTGGCGGCCGTTGGCCCTGGCCTCGTCGTAGTCGGCACCGGTCCAGGGGCGTCCGCTGGAGTCCGTGTGGTCGGGGGTGTCCGTGCGGGTGCTCGGCTTCGACTCGGAGCGGCCGCTGCGGCGGAAGAGGCTCATCAGCGCTCCCCGATCCGGCCGACCAGCACGAACGGCTCGCCGTCCAGCTCGCAGATCGCGTGGAACTCGGCGGCGTATCGGCCGCCGGCGCAGGCGTCGGTGACTGTCAGGCGGTGGCACCAGGCCTTGCGGGGCAGGCTGGCGACCTCGTCGATCGTCAGCGGCTCGGCGAGGCGGTAGGCGACGCCGCCGTGGTCGAGGCGGGCGATGCCCAGACCGGGCACGTTGCGGATGGTGTTCACCGGGCACCGCCCGTCTTGCCGACCTGGACGGTCAGCACGCGGTCGGCGCCGGCGGCGGCCTGGGTGCGGTCCTCGGGGGTGATCGGGGGGATGGGGGGTGCGATCATGGTCAGGGCCATGACAGACGTCTCCTTGCTGAGGATCAGCGGAGCAGGTGTGTGTGTGGCGGGGGCGCGACGGCGGTGCTGTTGGCGCGGATCAGGCGGGTGCCACCCGGCGGGTGCCGTCCGGGGTCCAGCGCTGTCGGCGACCTACTGCTCGTCGTCCGTGTCGTGCGGGTAGAAGCCGTACAGCTCGACCGGGACGCCGCCGTGGGCGCCGGTGGCGACCAGCCAAGCGGTCGTGCCGTGCTGCTTCTGCTCGATGGTGGCGGGGGCGAGGCCGAGGGCGGCCCGCCACTGCTCGAACTGGCCGAGGCCGTAGTGCAGGGCGATGTACAGGCCCCACGTCCACTCGTACGTGCCCGGTACGGACATCACCTTCAGCTGGACGTCGAGGGCGGGCAGGTTCGGGTGCGCGGTGAGGAGGGACAGCAGCGCGCCGACGGCGTGGACCTGGTCGGCGGCGGTGGCGTGGGTCTCGACGGTGGTCACGATGCCTGCTCCTCGGCGCGGGTGGTGGTCTCTTCGGTGCCGGCCGGGACGGCGTGCAGGGCGGGACGCTCCGGACCGGCGGCGCTGAACTCGCGGTAGCGGGCGGCGATCCATCCGGTCGACCAGCCGGTCAGTTCGACCGCGCGGCGCTGCGGGATGCCGAGCGTCACAGCGGTCTGGACGGTCAGTCGGGCCTTGTCCTCGGGCAGGCGCTCGGTCGCCGCGGGCGCGGAGAGGAGTTCCTGCCGGAGCCGTTCGGCCTCCTGCTCGATGTTCTGCTCACGCTCGCGCTCACGGCGCTCACGCTCGCTCACCTCGCGCTCACGGCGCTCACGATCGCGCCGTTCGGCGTCCTGCCGGCGCTGGCGCTCGTCGCGCTCGGCGGCGTCCCGGCGGGCCTGCTCGTCCCGCTGTTCGCGGGCCATGCGCTCCTCATGCTCACGCTGCTCGCGGGCCATCCGCTCGTCGTGCTCACGGCGCTCACGCTCGCGCTGCTCGGCCCGCTCGTACTCGGCGATCCGGTCCGCGCGTTCCTGCTTCCGGCGCTCCTCCTGGCGGTGCTCGTTCTCGGCCCGCTCATCGCGCTCACGCGTTGCTCGTGCAGCCAGCGCGGTGGCGATCGCCCGCCGGTAGGCCAGGGAGGTCTCCGCCGTGACGATCAGCAGCAGTGGCGCCACCGCGTGGACCGCCACCCCGACCCGATCGCGGTCCAGGGCGGACTGACCCACGTTGAGCAGCACCGTCATGGCGCCGGTCATCCAGCGCAGCACGACCGGCCACCGGCCGCCGTCGCCGTTGAGGCGGGCGAGCGTGCTGTCCATGCGGACCACGATCACCACCGCCGCGTCCACGACCAGCGGCAGGATCGGCGCCGTCCACTCCCAACCCTTCGGGCTGTGGTGGGACATCAGCGGGGTCACCGTGAGCACGCTGTACAGGACTGCGCCGAGCGTGATCGTCCAGGTGCCCACGGCCAACGCCTTCTCGGCCGAGCGGATCTGTTCCGGGCTCATCGGCGCCTTCATCGCGACCACCGCCCGGTGCCCCGCGAGCATCCGATGAGCGTGTCGTGAGTGGGCGTGAGCACCGTGAACGGGAGCCCGGTCCTCATGCCGCCGCCCGCTCGACGCCGGCGGTGCGGCGGATGACCGCGGGGCGCCGCAGCGGCACCGGCGCGATGCTCAGCAGGCGCTCGGCGAAGGCGGCCAGCTCCGGGTCCTCCCGGCGCAGGTCCGCCAGCACCGCGTACGCCACGTCCAACCGGGCCTGGCGCTCGACCGCCGACTCGCCGACCACGCCGGCGAACAGCTCCTTGTCCACGCCCAACGCCAGCTCCGCGAACTCCTCGGTGCTCAAGGCGTGTTGACCTGCAACAATCGACTTCACGGGTCTACCTCTTCCAGTGGGAGGTGGGCCCCAGGGGCTGCCGCGCGCCCGGCCAAGGAAAGCGCGGCGGCCCCGAATCCAGGGCCAGCTACTTGTCACGTCACGAGCAGCCATGACCCCCGACCCGCCGCAGGCGGCACGGATCGGGGACCAAAGACACTCGTTCGCTGAGACCGCGCCGGTCCGGCGCCGAGGAGCTCGGCGGTGAACTGGCGGGGGGTGCGTCTTTCAGGGCAGACGCGGACCTCTCGGTCCATGCCATCCGCATGCCAAGGCGCGGTCGACCTCGGCCCGATCTGTCCCGGGCCCCTTCGCCTATCCCCATAGGCGCATTTGTGCAGCTCAGAGCAGCCCAAAGAAGGCCCCTCTGTGTCGCCCCTGTCTCACTTGGTGCGACACCCACAACATAGACAACCTGCTTAAGCAGGTCAAGAGAGTTGGGTTTCTCGCGCCTGTTGGGCACCTCCCCTAGCATTGGCGCATGGCCCTAGACCCGGATGACTCTCGCCCCCCGTATCAGCAGGTCGGCAGCTCTCTGCGGGCCTCGATCCTCACGAAGAAGCCGGGCTTCGAGACCGGCGACAAGCTCCCCTCAGGCCCCGAGCTGGCGAAGCACTTCGGCGTGGCGCGCGGCACGGTGGACAAGGCGCTCGACCTGCTCCGCACCGAGGGGCTGATCGTGACCCGGCAGGGGAGCGGCTCGTTCGTGCGGGAGCGCACCTCTCGGCCGGTCGGGCTGCGGCCTCACCTCGAATCGGCCTTCGAGCAGCAGCAGGTGACCCTCGACTTCGCCGGCTTCTCCAGCGAGACGCTGCATAACGCGCTGCAGGAGCCGCTCGACAAGGTGCGCTCCGGCCGGCTGGCGCCGGAATCCATCACGGTCCGCCTGCTGCTGCCGGACACCACGGCGCCGATGGCTGTGCCGGTCCTGGTCGACGGGCTCCAGGACGAGACCGCCCTCCGGGAGCGAGCCCGCAACATCGCGCTGACGAACGCCGGCGGCATCGCCCACTCGGTGGAGATACTGGCAGAGCTGGGCCTCGTCCAGAAGGCGAGCGTTCAGGTCAAGGTCCACCGGGCGTCCAGCCTGTTCAAGCTGTACATCCTGAACCGGTCGGAGGCGTTCTTCGGCTTCTACCCGCTCCGCGAGCGCACCGTGTCGATCGACGACACTGCCCACACCTTCTACGACGTGACCGGCAAGGACACCACCCTGTTCCACCACGCCGCCGGCCCGGACGACGCCTCGCTCGGATCGCAGTACGTCCAGCAGGCCCAGATGTGGTTCGACAGCGTGTGGAGCACCATCGCCTACGAGCGTCAGCCATGATTGCCACCCCTCAGCAACTCGCCGACGTGCTGCGGCCGGTGAAGCACGTGCTGCTCGACTTCGACGGCCCGGTGTGCTCGGTCTTCGCCGGCCTCCCCGCTCCGGAGGTCGCGCGTCGACTCCGTGAGGGCCTGCTCGCCGCCGGCGAGCAGGCCCTGGCCGGGGCGGAGGAGGAGACCGACCCGCTCGCCCTGCTCCGGCTGGTCGCGGACGCCCGCCCCGATCTCACGGAGAGCACGGACGCCGCGCTGGCCGCGCTGGAGGCCGAAGCCGTTCGGGCTGCCAGACCGACCCCGGGCGGAGAATCGGTTCTCCACGCGTGTGCCCGCACCGGCCGCCTGGTCTCCGTGGTCAGCAACAACGCGGGCACGGCCATCGAGGCCTACCTCACCGAGCACGGCCTCAGCGGCTACGCGGCGGGCATCTTCGGGCGGGCGCCGGGCGACCCCTCGTCCATGAAGCCGAACCCCCGCCTCCTGCTCGAAGCCATGGAAGCTGAGGGCACCGGGCCTGAGTACTGCATCTTCATCGGCGACGCATCCCGCGACGTCGAGGCCGGGGCGGCTGCCGGTATCCCTACGATCGGCTACGCCAACAAGCCCGGGAAGGGCGCCAAGCTGGCCGCTGCTGGCGCCGTGGTGATCGTGGACTCGATGGAGCTCATCGCGGACGCCTTGGCCCGATGACCAAAGTTCTGACCAGCATTTGGCTGACCAGCAGCAGAAGACCCACTCGGCTCGCCGGCTGGCATGAACACCGCCGCAAGTTGTCATTGTCGGTTCGCACTTGTTGGTGTCGCATAGCCCAAGGGCGACCCCGAGCCTTCATGTCCTGGGGTCGCTCTCATAGCTATCACCGCGACACGACCTTCCGGACAAACTCGCCTCGACGGCATGCCTGTAATAGAGGGCAAGACGGGAAATCCAGACACGACTGATGGCGCGAGCGCTAAGCTAGGGAGCTCTCCCATCGGGGCCAGCGTCGAGCCTGAGAGTGGTTGATGATCCCGGATAGCGTAATGAAGCAGATATTCCTCTCGACTGTTAGAATTGAAGTAGAGAAAGATGGCGAGGATTTTCCCTACAGCGAGGGAACCGGGTTCATCTATAGTGCAACACTCGGGCCAGAGAAAACGCCGGCTCTCGTCACAAACTGGCACGTAATTCAGGGCGCATTCAGGATTAGCTTTTCGTTTCACGTGCGCGCTGATGATGGATCTGTGATCCTCGGCCAGAGTTGTACTGTCAACCTGGAAAACCCATTTAATCAGAACTCAAACCTTCGCCCGGTTCGCCACCCGAACCTCGACGTTGATCTCGCCGTCCTGCCAATAGGATGGGCCCTGAATGGCCTGGAATCTATGGGTCATAAGCCATTTACGGTCATGCTCGACTCCAGCAATTGCCCGCCAGTCGACGTGGTTGAAGATCTCGACCCGGGAGAATCGGTTATATTCGTTGGCTACCCCGACGGGCTGTACGACAGGAAGCACAATACCCCCATCTTCCGGAGTGGAATCGCAGCTACGCCGATCTTGCTCGACTGGTGCGGTCGACCCCAATTCCTAGTGGATGCGAGTGTATTTCCCGGAAGTAGCGGATCCCCAGTCTTCCTGGTGCAGAATCCTCCGTACAGGTCGGGACAAAATTTGATCCTTGGGGGTGGCACCAGGGTTTTCTTCCTCGGAGTGATGACTTGGGTCATGGACACCCCCATGCATGCAGAAGTGGAAGTCGCAAGAATTCCTAGGGTTGATGTTCGGCAGCCAATCGGTCTTGGAATTGTCCAGAAATGGACAACCATCGAAGAGAATATCGACGAGATGTGTAGGGTTTTGAACCTAAGTCGAGGGGAAGCTGGGAAAGTTGCCCCCGATCCCGGAGCCGTGACAACACAAGAGGCCCCAGCGGAATTGAATTAATATTGCGCAGAGGCGGATTGCCTTCTATTTCTCCACCACTGCGCTCAGCTTGAGCTGAACGGCGGCCGAGCGGTTTTTGCTGACGTCCTGTCCAGCCTGGGTCGAGCATGATCGGGGGCGCAAGTTGCCCGCGATCTCGGGTATGCCTTGGGCCTGATGCAATTTGGCAGAGTGCCCCCGGTCTTGCTCGACGCGGGTCCTGGTCCGGCGAGGTGGGTAGAACTGCGGAGCCGCCCGCCCCGGCCTCGGCAGGGTTCTAGGCTCAGCCCGTTGTTGCCGCCCGGCCGCCGGTGCGGCCGGGCGTGAAGGCAGGAGCGTTGGCGGGCGGGCAAGCCGCGCTCTGACGCGCCGTGCGCGCCTTGATGAAGTAGTGGAGCTGATAGCAGCGCACCCCTACTGTCAGTCGCTACTTTCGAAAATTGACCTGATGAAATCAAGAGTTAGACCTTCCTCTGATTCGTCAATCTCAATCCCTAAATGCCTCCCGAGCAGGTCCAGGTCGTCTCGCCAGTAAGCAGTGAAAGGGTCTATTGATTCAGTACCCTCGGATGCATCCTTTACTGTGTAGACGGAATCGCCCAAACGATTAACCATCTTTTCTATCTCTATGATGAGTCGGATGGTCTCCGGCCTGGACATTGCTATCACTGCTTGGTCGCAGTGGTACTTCGCAAGGAGTATGTCATCGACAATCAGTGCCTCAGTTTCAGACTCATCTCCGTCGATTCTCTGCAGCGCATCAAGTAGCAGAAGATAGGCCGTGATGCTGCGATAGGCGGCGTGCAGGGCGTAGGTGACAGCCGAGTGGTCGTCTTCCCACGGATGGGCGGAAACCATGCTCCGGGATGCTTTGGTCAGTACGTTGACAAAGCGTCGCGTCATGGCAACTTTAAAGAACTCCCTGAGTTGTTCGCTTGCACGATAGACTAGATTGCGAAGCTCTGAATCGTGCTCGGTGCTGGCTACTGTGCTGAGAAGTTGACCAGCCTTTGCTGTTCTTCCCCAGCAGTGTTGAATAATTAGTTCGGCAGGAGCCGCTTCCCAGTCGTCATCGCTGTACCCAAGGTCTTCTTCGGGCACGTTCCCTGCCCAGCCCGCCTGAGCAAATGTGAGGCCGGTTGCCTCGACTTCCAAAAGCCTGGACTGATATGCGGATATGACCTTTCCGAACCTCTTTTGAGCACCGGTCTTTCCTATTCCGAGCTGCTTTCCTATCTCGCGCCAAGAAATTCCCGCCGAAGCTGCCTCGGCTACGGCCATGTTCAGTGCATCTGCTGCGGCTGCCTGGGCTTCGTGGGCCGCTCTAACTACGCGGAGAATGTCCTTCGGGCGAGGGCATTCGTCATGCAGGGCCGCAGTCCTCATGCCCCCGGTGAGGTTCCCAATTGCCCGTCTAATTTCGAATTGAGCCGGGTTGGCTGCATGCACCCAGAGCCACGATGTGCAAGATACGCCGTTCCAGCCTTGATCATTCCGCTTGGCTTGGTTGTCGCCCACGCTCTCAGGCTACGCGCTGGTCGCCGTCCACTTCGGGTGGACGGGTGAAGCTGCCAGCGATGCGCGTGGGGTCTTACGGTTCGTCAGGAGCCGTGCAGAGGGCTGGCTCAACCATGAAGGTGCCACCCTTCCCGCATCAAACGCCTGGACAGCAGGGTGCGGGCAGGGCGGCGAACCCAGGAGGTCATCCATGAGTTTGTCTCACCTTACGACGAGGCTGCCTGCTTGGCACAGGGCTAGCTGTTGCATCGTTGTCGTGATCGCCATCGTGGTGATCGCTCCTGCTGCCCGACCCAGGGACCTGCTCGCCAATCTTGCGGCCCTGATGCTGGCGTTCTCCGGACAGATGGCCGGCCGGCCTCGTCTGCGCCGCCGGATCCGTGCTCGTCGGAAGCGTTCGCCGGGAGCGGCTCGGGGGTGAGGCGGCTGACGGGCCCCTTGGGGCATGATCCGGACCAGGCACGGACCAGATCCGTTCTGTGATCAAGATCTCGCAGGTCAGAGTGTGCCTGGTCAGCGGCCTGTAAATCTGTCGCGCAAGCTACGCAGGTTCGAACCCTGCACCAGCCACAGGATAGAGAAACGGCCCCCGATCTGCGGAAACGCGGATCGGGGGCTTTTTCGTGCGCCCGGGCACAGGCAAGGACTATTATTGCGCATTGCTTGCAATTACCTCCCATGGGCAGCAGAGTGGGGGTCGGGGGTGGGAGTCCTTCGACCGAGCTGATCGTCTTCCCAACCGGCGCCCGCCGGGACAACGGCTCACCCCACCCCCGTCAAGCACCCCTCCCGCCGCGCCGCCGTCGCGTCAAGGCCGCGTCAAGGGCTCTGGTGGCGGCGTCAGGAAGACGTAGGGGGCGGGCCCGGCCGGGGCGCCCGAACCGCAGGATTCGGAGCACGTACCCGACTGCGGAGGTCCCGTCCGATGTCCAGCGTCATCTCCACCCCGGCCGTCGCGGCCGACGAACCGCCGGATACCGGGGCGGGCGACGAGCGACACCGGCTCAGCGCGCTCGGCGGGCTGGCGGCGCTGTCGCTGGACGCGATGGCCTCGGTGGCGTACGGCCCGGAGTCGATCGTGCTGGTGCTGGCCGCGGCCGGCGGGTACGGGCTGGGCTTCACGGTGCCGGTCACGGTGGCGATCGCCGTCCTGCTCGCGGTGCTGGTCGCCTCCTACCGGCAGGTGATCGCGGCCTTCCCGGACGGCGGCGGCTCCTACGCGGTGGCCAAGGCCCACCTGGGGCGCCGGACGGCGCTGACCGCGGCCGCCTCGCTGGTGATCGACTACATCCTGAACGTCGCGGTCTCGGTGACCGCCGGGGTGGCCGCGCTGACCTCCGCCGTCCCCGGTCTGTACGGCGACCGGGTGTGGCTCTGCCTCGGCGTGCTCGCCCTGGTGACCGCCGTCAACCTGCGCGGCATCGCCGAGTCGGCCCGCTGGTTCATGGTGCCGACGGCCGTGTTCGTGCTGTCGATCATGGCGATCATCGTGGTCGGCCTGTTCCGCGACGCCCCGGCCAGCACCACGGCCGCCGCCGGCCACGCCTCGGTGCTCGCCGAGAACGCCACCGCGGTCGGCGCGCTGCTGCTGCTCAAGGCCTTCGCGGCCGGCTGCTCTGCGCTGACCGGCGTCGAGGCGGTGGCCAACGCCGTTCCCTCCTTCCGCACCCCGCGGGTCGAACGGGCCCAGCACACCGAGGTCGCGCTCGGCGCCCTGCTCGGGATGATGCTGATCGGCCTGGCCGTGCTGATCGGCCGCTTCCACCTCCAGCCGGTCGACGGCGTCACCGTGCTCGCCCAGCTCGCCGACGCCTCGCTCGGCCACGGCGTCGGCTTCTTCGTCGTCCAGTTCGCCACCGTGGTCCTGCTCGGGCTGGCCGCCAACACCTCCTTCGGCGGCCTGCCGGTGCTGATGGACCTGCTCGCCCGGGACAACCACCTCCCGCACGTCTTCGCGCTGCGCGCCGACCGCCAGGTGTACCGGTACGGCGTGCTGTTCCTGGCCGCGGTGTCGGCGGCGCTGCTGGTCGGCTCCGGCGGCGACGTCAACAGCCTGGTGCCGCTCTTCTCGATCGGCGTGTTCGTCGGCTTCACCATCTGCCAGGTCGGCATGGTCCGGCACTGGAACCTGCACCGCCCGGCCGGCTGGCGCCGGAAGGCCGCGCTGAACGGCTTCGGTGCGGTGCTGACCGGCGTCGCGACCCTCGTGGTGACCGGCACCAAGTTCACCGAGGGCGCCTGGGGCATCGTGGTGGCCCTGCCGCTCCTGGTGGTGCTGTTCGAGGCGATCCACCGCGGCTACGGGCGGATCGGCGAACGGCTGGAGCTCGGCCGGGTGCCGGGCGCGGTGACCCGCCGGAGAAGCCTGGTGGTCGTCCCGGTGACGGCGATCACCCGGCTCACCCGGGACGGCCTGTCGGCGGCGCTGTCGCTGGGCGACGAGGTGTTCGCGGTGACCGTGGTGCACGACCCGGCCGACGCCGAGGCGCTGCGCCGGGACTGGGAGCTGTGGCAGCCCGGGGTGCCCCTGCTGGAGATCCCGGAGGACCACCGGCGGCTCGGCCGGCCGATCGCCGAGTTCGTCAACACGCTCGGGCGGGAGCACGCCCACGACCGGCTCACCGTGCTGATCCCCGAGGTCGAACCCGCCCACTGGTACCAGCGCGCGCTGCAGAACCGGCGCGGCGCGGTGATCGACCGCGCCCTGCGCCGGCACACCGACGCGGTGGTCTGCCGGCTGCGGATGCGGATGTGACCGCAGGACCGGCGGGGCTGGCGGGACCACCGGGGCCGGAGGGAACCGGCGGGACCGGCAGGACCGGCGGTACCGGCGGAGCCGACGGAGACTGACGGGTGAACCCACGGGCCCCGGGACGGCCGCGCAGCCGTCCCGGGGCCCGCGTGCGTCCCGCTCCGCCCCGGGGTCCCAGGTCTCGACCAGGTCACGGCGGTCTCGGCCCGGTGAAGCGGGCGTCAAGGTCGCGTCAACGGACCGCATTCACCCGTATGGAGGGCGTCAGGGCGCCCCTAACGCGCCTTGAACGGCTGATTTCCTTCACTTGCCGGTCGTCCGCCGGTGCCGCACGGAGGCCCTTCGGCCCGTCCGCGGCATCTCCCGAACCACGCTGGTGGAGCCCATGTCCGATCTCATCTACGTCGGTGTCACGGTCGCCGTGTTCGCCGTCATCGCCCTGATCGCGCGGGGGGTGGAGAAGCTGTGAGCGCGGAGAACATCGCAGGTCTGGTCGTGGCCGTCGCTCTCGTCGGCTACCTCGTCGTGGCGCTGATCTTCCCGGAGAAGTTCTGACATGGGATCCACTCTCGCGGGCTGGTTGCAGGCCCTCGCCCTCGTCGGCGCGCTGGCCCTCTGCTACCGCCCCCTTGGCGACTACATCGCCAAGACCCTCACCACCGCCAAGCACCTCAGAGTCGAGCGCGGCATCTACAAGGTGATCGGCGTCGACGGTGACGCCGATCAGCGCTGGCCGGTGTACCTGCGCTCGGTGCTGGCCTTCTCGGCCGTCTCGGTGCTCTTCCTCTACGGCCTGATCCGCCTCCAGGGCTACCTGCTGCTGAACCTGGGCGTTCCGCAGATGGAGGGCCACCAGGCCTGGAACACCGCGATCTCGTTCGTCACCAACACCAACTGGCAGTCCTACAGCGGCGAGTCCGCGATGGGCCACCTGGTGCAGATGGCGGGCCTGGCGGTGCAGAACTTCGTCTCCGCGGCCGTCGGCATCGCCGTCGTCGCCGCGCTGATCCGGGGCTTCACCCGGAACAGGACGGACCGCATCGGCAACTTCTGGGTGGACCTGGTCCGGATCAACCTGCGGCTGCTGCTGCCGCTGGCGTTCCTGTTCGCGCTGGTCCTGGCCGCCAACGGCCTGATCCAGAACTTCCACGGCTTCACCGAGGCGCACACCCTCACCGGTGAGATCCAGAAGATCCCGGGCGGCCCGGTGGCCTCCCAGGAGGTCATCAAGGAGCTCGGCACCAACGGTGGCGGCTTCTTCAACGCCAACTCCTCGCACCCGTTCGAGAACGCGACCGGCTTCACGAACTGGCTGGAGATCTTCCTCATCCTGCTGATCCCGTTCGCCCTGCCGCGGACCTTCGGCCGGATGGTGGGCGACAACCGCCAGGGCTACGCGATCGTCGCGGTGATGGGCCTGTTCTGGGTGGCCTCGGCCGCGCTGATGACCCTCGCCGAGTCGCAGCACCACGGCACCGCCCTGCAGGCCGCCGGCGGTGCGATGGAGGGCAAGGAACAGCGCTTCGGCATCGCCGCCAGCGCCCTGTTCGCCACCTCGACCACGCTGACCTCGACCGGCGCGGTGAACTCCTTCCACGACTCGTTCACGCCGTTCGGCGGCGGTCTGACGATCTTCAACATGATGCTGGGCGAGATCGCGCCCGGCGGTGTGGGCTCCGGCCTGTACGGCATGCTGGTGCTGGCCGTGGTGGCGGTCTTCGTCGCGGGCCTGATGGTCGGGCGCACCCCCGAGTACCTGGGCAAGAAGCTCGGCGGCCGGGAGATGAAGTTCGCCTCGCTGTACATCCTCACCACCCCGACCATCGTGCTGGTGGGCACCGGTGTCGCGATGGCCCTGCCGGGCGAGCGGGCCGGGATGCTCAACTCGGGCGCCCACGGCTTCTCCGAGGTGCTGTACGCCTTCACCTCGGCCGCCAACAACAACGGTTCGGCGTTCGCCGGCATCACCGTCAACACCGACTGGTACGACACCGCGCTCGGCCTGGCGATGGTCTTCGGCCGCTTCCTGCCGATCGTCTTCGTCCTGGCACTGGCGGGTTCGCTCGCCCAGCAGCAGCCGGTTCCGGCCACTCCGGGCACCCTGCCCACCCACAAGCCGCTGTTCGTGGGCCTGCTGTCGGGCGTGATCCTGATCGTCGTCGGCCTCACCTACTTCCCGGCCCTGGCCCTCGGGCCGCTCGCGGAAGGTCTCTCCTGATGTCCACCCCTACGCTCAACCCCGCACCGGCCGACCACCCGGCCGAGCCCGCCGCGCCGCACAGAGTGCAGAGCGGCCTCCTCGACCCGAAGCTGATCGTCGCCTCCCTGCCGGACGCGGTGAAGAAGCTCGACCCCCGGGTGATGGTCAAGAACCCGGTGATGTTCGTGGTCGAGGTGGGCTCGGTGGTCACCACCGTCTCCGCGATCGCCAGCCCGTCGGTGTTCGCCTGGGCCATCACCGTGTGGCTCTGGCTCACCACGATCTTCGCCAACCTGGCGGAGGCCGTCGCGGAGGGCCGTGGCAAGGCCCAGGCCGACACCCTGCGCAAGACCAAGACCGAGTCCGTCGCCCGGCGCCTGCTGGACTGGCCCAAGAGCCAGGACGAGGAGGAGGTGCCCGGTACCGCGCTCCAGCTCGGTGACCACGTGGTGGTCGAGGCCGGGCAGGTCATCCCCGGCGACGGCGACGTGGTCGAGGGTGTCGCGAGCGTCGACGAGTCGGCGATCACCGGTGAGTCCGCGCCGGTGATCCGCGAGTCCGGCGGTGACCGCTCGGCGGTGACCGGCGGTACCAAGGTGCTGTCCGACCGGATCGTGGTGAAGATCGCGTCGGAGCCCGGCAAGTCCTTCATCGACCGGATGATCGCCCTGGTCGAGGGCGCCGCCCGGCAGAAGACGCCGAACGAGATCGCGCTCAACATCCTGCTGGCCTCGCTGACCATCGTCTTCCTGGTCGCGGTCGTCACGCTCCAGCCGATGGCCACCTTCGCGGGCGCCCCGCAGTCGATGATCGTCCTGGTCGCCCTGATCGTGGCGCTCATCCCGACCACCATCGGTGCGCTGCTCTCCGCGATCGGCATCGCGGGCATGGACCGGCTGGTGCAGCGCAACGTGCTGGCGATGTCCGGCCGCGCCGTCGAGGCCGCCGGCGACGTCAACACCCTGCTGCTCGACAAGACCGGCACCATCACCCTGGGCAACCGCCAGGCCGCCGAGTTCGTCCCGGCCCCCGGGGTCGGGCAGGATGAGCTCGCCAGCGCGGCCCAGCTGTCCTCGCTCGCGGACGAGACCCCCGAGGGCCGCTCGATCGTGGTCCTGGCCAAGACCGAGTACGGCCTGCGGGCCCGCGCCCAGGGCGAGCTCACCCACGCCACCTGGGTCCCGTTCACGGCCCAGACCCGTATGTCGGGTGTGGACCTGGACGAGGCGGACGGCGTGCACCAGGTCCGCAAGGGCGCGGCCGGTGCCGTCTCCAACTGGGTCACCGCGAACGGCGGTTCGGTCGGAGACGAGGTCTCCACGCTGGTGGACGGGATCTCGGCCGCGGGTGGCACGCCCCTCGTCGTCGCGACGAAGATCGGCTCGGCTCCGGCCAAGGTCCTGGGTGTCATCCACCTCAAGGACGTGGTCAAGGAGGGCATGCGGGAGCGCTTCGACGAGCTCCGCCGGATGGGCATCAAGACCATCATGATCACGGGCGACAACCCGCTGACCGCCAAGGCGATCGCGGAGGAGGCCGGCGTGGACGACTACCTCGCCGAGGCCACGCCCGAGGACAAGATGGCCCTGATCAAGAAGGAGCAGGAGGGCGGCAAGCTGGTCGCGATGACCGGCGACGGCACCAACGACGCCCCCGCGCTCGCCCAGGCCGACGTCGGCGTCGCGATGAACACCGGGACCATGGCGGCCAAGGAGGCCGGCAACATGGTCGACCTGGACTCCAACCCGACCAAGCTGATCGAGATCGTGGAGATCGGCAAGCAACTGCTGATCACCCGCGGCGCGCTGACCACCTTCTCGATCGCCAACGACGTGGCCAAGTACTTCGCGATCATCCCCGCGATGTTCGCCGGGGTCTACCCGGGCCTGAGCCACCTCAACATCATGGGCCTGCACAGCCCCCAGTCCGCGATCACCTCGGCGATCATCTTCAACGCCCTGGTCATCATTGGCCTGATCCCGCTCGCCCTGCGCGGGGTGAAGTACCGCCCGTCCGACGCCAGTTCGCTGCTGCGCCGCAACATCGGGATCTACGGGTTCGGCGGTCTGGTGGTGCCGTTCGTCGGCATCAAGCTGATCGACCTGATCGTCCAGTTCATCCCCGGCCTCAGCTGACGCGGGAAGGAGAGAAACGCCATGTCCAAGCCCCTGCCGACGACCGTCCGCACCCACTTCACCGCACTGCGCGTGCTGCTGGTGCTCACGGTGATCCTGGGAGTCCTCTACCCGCTGCTGGTCACCGGGATCAGCCAGGTCGCATTCAGCGACAAGGCCAACGGCTCGCTGGTGAAGTCCGACGGGAAGGTGATCGGTTCCAGCCTGCTCGGCCAGAACTACAACCTGCCTAAGAAGAACCCGGACGACCCGAAGGAGGACCCGGTGCCGGACCCGAAGTGGTTCCAGCCCCGGCCGTCCGCCAACAACAACGCCGGCGACAGCTCCGGTGCCAGCAACCTCGGCCCGAACAGCGACGACCTGCTGAAGGCCGTCAACGACCGCCGCGCCGCCGTCGCCGCCTTCGACGGCGTCGACCCGGCGAGCGTCCCGGTCGACGCGCTGACCGCCTCCGCCTCCGGCCTCGACCCGCACATCTCGGTGGCCTACGCCAAGGAGCAGGTCAACCGGGTCGCCAAGGAGCGCAACCTCCCGGTGGAGACGGTCGCCAAGCTGGTCGACAAGTACACCGAGGGCCGTTCGGCCGGCTTCCTCGGCCAGGAGGGCGTCAACGTCGTGCTGCTCAACACGGCCGTCGACGAAGCGAAGTGACCGAGCAGAAGTGACCGAGCAGAAGTAGCTGAGCAGAAGTAGCTGAGTAGAAGTGACCGAACAGTGACAGCGCACCCCGTACCGGGGTGACCGGGCCGACCCGGGCGCGGGAGGATGCCTCCCGCACCCGGGTCGGCCGCCCCGTATCCGCAGACGCGTACCGCCCAGCCGTCACCCCTGATGGAAAGAAGCAGTGCCCATGGCCCGCGACCTCACCCCCGGCTCCGGCATCCGCACCGGCCGGCTGAGGGTGTACCTCGGCTCCGCCCCGGGGGTCGGCAAGACCTACCGGATGCTGGACGAGGCCCGGCGCAGACAGGAGCGCGGGGCCGACGTCGTGGTCGGGTACATCGAGTGCCACGGCCGCCGTCACACCGAGGCCATGATCGACGGCCTGGAGGTACTGCCGCGCGTCCACCGCTCTTACCGCGACGCCGAGTTCGAGGAGATGGACCTCGACGGGGTGCTCGCCCGCCGCCCCTCCGTCGTCCTGGTCGACGAACTGGCGCACACCAACATCCCCGGCGGCCGCCACGCCAAGCGCTGGCAGGACGTCGAGGAGATGCTCGCCGCCGGGATCGACGTCATCACCACCGTCAACATCCAGCACCTGGAATCGCTGAACGACGTCGTCCAGAAGATCACCGGCATCCCGCAGCGCGAGACCGTCCCGGACGAGGTGGTCCGTCGGGCCGACCAGCTCGAACTCGTCGACATGGCGCCGCAGGCGCTGCGCCGGCGCATGGCCCATGGCAACGTCTACAAGGCGGAGAAGGTGGACGCCGCGCTATCCAACTACTTCCGGGTCGGCAACCTCACCGCCCTGCGCGAACTCGCCCTGCTCTGGGTGGCCGGGCGGGTGGACGAGGGCCTGCGCGACTACCGGGCCGACCACAACATCGACCGGGTCTGGGAGACCCGCGAGCGGGTGGTGGTCGCCCTCACCGGCGGCCCGGAGGGCGAGACCCTGGTCCGGCGCGCCTCCCGGATCGCCGTCGCCGCGGGCGGCGAACTGCTGGCCGTGCACGTCTCCCGCAGCGACGGCCTGGCCGGCGCCTCCTCCGCCGCGCTCGCCCAGCAGCGGCAGCTGGTCGAGAGCCTCGGCGGCAGCTACCACGTGGTGGTCGGCGACGACGTCCCCACCGCGCTGCTGGCCTTCGCCCGGGCCCACGACGCCACCCAGCTGGTGCTCGGCACCAGCCGCCGCGGCCGGATCAACCGCTTCCTCACCGGCCCGGGCACCGGGCAGACCACCGTGGACGCCTCCGAGGACATCGACGTCCACATGGTCACCCACGAGTTCACCGGTCGCGGCCGGCTGCCCTCGCTGGGCCGGCGCCACTCCAGGCGCCGTACCATCCTCGGCTACCTGGCCGGCCTCGTGGTGCCCTGGCTGCTCACCGCGGTGCTCTCCCAGACGCACCACACCATCAACCTGACCACCGACGCGCTGATCTTCCAGCTCGGCGTGGTCATCGTCGCCCTGCTCGGCGGCGCGATGTCCGCCCTGCTGGCCGCGTTCATCGCCTCGGTGCTGCTGAACTACTACTTCATCCCGCCGGTCCACAGCCTGACCATCGGCGAGACCAACAACATCGTCGCCCTGGTGGTCTTCGCCGCCATCGCGCTCGCCGTCTCCACGGTGGTCGACCACGCCGGCCGGCTCACCACCCGGGCCGCCCGCGCCACCGCCGAGGCGGAAACCCTCTCCACCCTGGCCGGCAGCGTGCTGCGCGGCGCCGACGCGCTGCCCGCGCTGCTGGAGAAGTCCCGGACGGCCTTCGGCATGCAGACCGTCGCCCTGCTCTCCCGCTCCGACGGCGAGGTGCTCGCCCACTGCGCGGCCGAGCAGCCGGACGACGGCGGGGCGCAGCACGAGACCACCGAAGTCCCGGTCGGCGTCGACGCCCTGCTGGTCCTCACCGGCCGCCGGCTGCCCGCCGCCGACCAGCGGGTGCTCACCGCCTTCGCCGCCCACGTCGCCGCCGCGCTGGAGCGCGACCGGCTGGCCGTGGTCGCCGCGGAGGTCGAGCCGATCAAGGCCGCCGACCGGATGCGCACCGCGCTGCTCGCCGCCGTCAGCCACGACCTGCGCACCCCGCTCGCCGCCGCCCGCGCCTCGGTCGGCTCGCTGCGCAGCCCCGACGTCGAGTTCTCGCCCGAGGACCAGGCCGAACTCCTCGCCACCGCCGACGAGTCGCTGGTCAAGCTCACCCGACTGGTGGACAACCTGCTCGACATGAGCCGCCTCCAGGCCGGCGCGCTCACCCTGCACCTCGCCGAGACCCACCTGGACGAGATCCTGCCGAGGGCGCTGGACAGCCTCCCCGACCCGTACGCGCCGGTCCAGCCGCTGGACCTGGACACCGCGCCACCGGTGCTCGCCGACCCGCCGCTGCTGGAGCGGGTGCTCGCCAACGTGATCACCAACGCGCTGCGCTACAACGCCCCCGGCGCGCCCGTCCTGGTCACCGCCAGCCACCACGCCGACCAGGTCGAGGTCCGGGTGATCGACCGCGGTCCCGGCATCGCCCCCGAGGACCGCGACCGGGTGTTCCTGCCCTTCCAGCGCCTCGGCGACACCGACAACACCACCGGCGTCGGCCTGGGCCTGGCGCTCTCCCGGGGCCTCGCCGAGGCCATGGGCGGCAGCCTGGAGGTGGAGGACACTCCGGGGGGCGGCACCACCATGCTGCTCACCCTGCCGGCCGCCACCGGGCCAGGGGCCACCGAGCAGTTCACCGCCGAGCAGTTCACCACCGAGCAGTTCACCGCCGAGCACTTCGACGCCGGGGAGGAACCACCGCACCATGAGTGAACGAAGTGAACGGACCGTCGACAACTGCGAGATCCTCGTCGTCGACGACGAACCGGCCCTGCTGCGCACCCTGCGGATCAACCTCAGCGCCCGCAAGTACGCCGTCCGCACCGCCGCCAGCGGCGGCGAGGCGCTCGACCGGGCCGCGCACTCCGCCCCGGACGCCGTCCTGCTCGACCTCGGCCTGCCGGACCTCGACGGCATGGACGTGCTGCGCGGACTGCGCACCCGCAGCGCGGTGCCGATCATCGTGCTCTCCGGCCGCTCCGACGCCGCCGACAAGATCGGCGCCCTCGACGCGGGCGCCGACGACTACCTCACCAAGCCCTTCCTGATGGACGAACTGCTGGCCCGGTTGAGGGCGGTGCTGCGCCGGCCGCTGAACCCGGTGCCGCCGGGACAGCCGGTGATCGGCGACCACACCATCGACCTCGCGGCCACCACGGTGCTCGGTCCGGGCGGCCCGGTGCGGCTCACCCCGACCGAGTGGCGGATCCTCAGCCTGCTGCTCGCCAACCCCGGCCGACTGGTGCCCGGGCGGCAGATCCTGCGCGAGGTGTGGGGCCCGGCGCAGGAGGCGCGCGGCAACTACCTTCGGGTCTACCTCGCCGGGCTGCGCCGGAAGTTGGAGCGCGATCCGGCCCGGCCGCGGCACCTGATCACCGAGCCGGGGATCGGCTACCGCTACGTGCCGTGAGCGCGGCGAGCCCCGTGAACACGGTGGGGCCGTCAACGAGCCGTCAAGAGCCGGGTGGTGGGCGACAGGGGGGCGTCAAGGCCGGTCGGCGGCGGTGTTCCGTGGCCGTAGTGTCAGTGCCGGAACGAGCGGGCCCTGCTCCGTGTGGGGGAAGCCTGGGGCCGCTCCAGCCGCCATCCAAGGGCGGCCAGTAGTGGGGGAGGGGCGGGGGGCGCGTTTGGCGCCCCCCCTTTGGTTTCGCCCCCCCCCAGGCCCCACCCCGGGGGCCCCCCCCCCCCCCACCCCTCGGGGGGCAGTGTGGGGGGGGGGGGCCCCGCCCGTCGCCCCCCCCGCCCCTTTGGTTTCCGCCCGCCCCTTGCCACTCCGCGGGCTCTCCCGCCCGCCCGTCGCGCCGTTCAGCAGTCCGTGCCGCCGGACTGCCGGGGCAGCGCCAGCGCCACGGTGTCCGCGAACTCCCGGACCGCGCTGGTCCGGCTCACCACCCGGCCGCTGTGCACCACCAGCCGGCTGTGCCCGCCCGCGAGCGCCCCGGCCAGGCTGTCTCCGCGCACCGCCAGCAGCTCCGCCGGGAACCCGGCGTCCACCCGGACCGGGGGCAGTCCGAGCGTCGCCCGGGCCTGGTTGGCCACCGCGTCGTAGGCGGCGTCCGGGTCCAACTCCCCGCCCGCCGCGAGCAGGTAGGCCGACTCCAGCGGATCCGCCCGCCCGACCGGATTGGACTGGTCCCGCAGTGCGCCGCTGCCCGCCGCCAGCGGCACCCGGGCCGCGGCCAACTCCCGTAGCAGGCCCGGTCGCTGGACGGGCGGCCGGCCCTCCAGCCCGGTGCAACCGCCGTTCTGCGGCAGCCAGACCACCCGCACCCCGCTGGTGGCCAGCACCGTGGACGCGCCGCGCGGCAGCGCCCCGCACGGCCCGAGCGTCACCCGCGGCCGCAGCGGCGCCAGCACGCTCGCCAGCCGGGCGAGTTGGGCCGCGTCGGCGGCGGTGGTGTGCAGGTCCACCGGGCAGTCCGCCTCCCGGGCGGCCTCCAGCAGCAGTTGCACGTAGCCGGCCGGGTCCGGGTCCAGCTCCGGGCAGCCGCCGGCCGCGGTGGCGCCCAGCTTGAGGGCCTCGCGCAGCTGGGCGCGCCCGTCCGCGCCGGCCCGGCCGGTGAGCAGCCGGGGCATCGCCACCGCCTGGAGCTCGGCCAGGCCCCGCAGCGCCTGGCGGGCGGTGAGCACCGCCTCCAGCGGGCGCAGCCCGTGCACGTCGCCGATCCGTACGTGGGTGCGCTGGGCGGTGGCGCCGTAGCCGAGCGAGGTGAGGGCGGCCTCGGTGACCCGGCGGGTGAGGTCGGCGAGGGTGTCCGGCGGCGGGGCGGGCAGGGCGGCGGAGAAGGCGGAGTCGTAGTGGGCGTGCGCCTCGGCGGGGGCCGGGAGCAGCAGGTAGCCCTTGAGGTCGATCCGGGCGCCGGTGGTGACGGTGGGGGCGCCGGGCAGGGCGGGCAGCGGGCCGAGGCTGCCGACGGTGCCGACCGCCTGGATCCGGTCGCCGCTGATCCGGACGTCCACCACCCGTCCGTCGGCCAGCCGGGCCCCGGTGAGCAGCAGGACCGGGCCGTGCCCGAGCGGGTTGGCCGCCGGGCCGGGCCCGGAGTGCGGCCCGTCGGCGGCTGCGCTGTCCATCGCCGGCTCCTTCTCGCGCTGGCCCGCGGGCCCGTGGGGGACGGGCCCCGTCGGGGATCGGCCGGTGCCCCGGTCAATGAGGGTCGAGCCTATGGCGCGGTGGGGCGGGGTGCCGGGAGGCGGGCAATAGTCGTATCGGCTCGGGGCGCACGGATCCGGGCCGATCGAACGCCCGGCCTTGGATCGCCCGTCCGTGCACCTCGCCCACCTGCGGTCTTCGCCCCGGGATACGGATTTCACCTCTGGGCGCGGAACGTGTAATCTCTTCCTCGTTCGCCCCTATAGCTCAGTCGGTAGAGCGTCTCCATGGTAAGGAGAAGGTCTGCGGTTCGATTCCGCATGGGGGCTCTGGTGAAAGGCAGTCAGCTTCGGCTGTGCTGCTGATCACTGTGGCGGTGTAGCTCAGTTGGTAGAGCAAGCGGCTCATAATCGCTGTGTCACCGGTTCAAGTCCGGTCACCGCTACCCCGCGTAGTCGGTCGGGAGATCGCACTCCCGGTCGGCTACTCTTGTTGTGTTCTTATTCGTTGTCCAAGGAAGGCACTCCCGTGGCTGCCACCGATGTCCGCCCGAAGATCACGCTGGCCTGCGTGGAGTGCAAGGAGCGGAACTACATCACCAAGAAGAACCGGCGTAACGACCCGGACCGTCTTGAGATGAAGAAGCACTGCCCCCGCTGCAACTCGCACACCGCGCACCGCGAGACCCGCTGACCCTGTCGCAGGGCGCCGGGCCTGTGTGAAACAGGTCTTCGACTCCGGGCCGCATCCCTCAACAGGGGGTGTGGCCCGGAGTCTTTTTCGTACCCGTCCGCGTTTCCATTCCGCGTTTCCATCCGCGTTCCGAGGAGTTGCCATGGCGCTCGACCCCTCCTTCATCGGGCGGAGTTACCCGCCCACCGAGCCGTACGAGGTCGGCCGGGAGAAGATCCGCGAGTTCGCGGTCGCGATCGGGGACGCCAATCCGGCGTACACCGACGCGGAGGCCGCGAAGGCCCTGGGCCACCGGGACGTGATCGCCCCGCCGACCTTCCCGTTCGCGATCGCCTTCCAGGCGGCCGGCCAGGTCGTCGAGGACCCGGAGCTGGGCCTCGACTACAGCCGGGTGGTGCACGGTGACCAGAAGTTCCGCTACAGCCGCCCGGTGCAGGCCGGCGACCGGCTGACGGTCGCGGTGACCATCGACAACATCAAGTCGCTGGCGGGCAACGACGTGCTCACCGTGCGCGGCGAGGTGGCGGACGAGACCGGCGAGCACGTGGTGACGGCGATCATGACGCTGGTGGCCCGGGTCGCCGACGAGGCGGGGGAGTGAGCGCGATGGCGATCGATTACGACGAGGTCGAGGTCGGCACCGAGCTGCCGGCGCAGTCCTTCCCGGTGACCCGCGCCACACTGGTGCGCTACGCGGGTGCCTCCGGTGATTTCAACCCGATCCACTGGAACGAGAAGTTCGCGCTGGAGGTCGGCCTGCCGGACGTCATCGCGCACGGCATGTTCACCATGGCCGAGGCGATCCGGGTGGTGACCGACTGGGTCGGCGACCCGTCGGCGGTGGTCGAGTACGGCGTGCGCTTCACCCGGCCGGTGCCGGTGCCGAACGACGGGGTCGGCGCGGTGATCGAGGTCTCGGCCAAGGTCGCCAAGAAGCTGGAGGACCGCAAGGTGCAGGTCGACCTGCTGGCCACCTCGGGCGGGCAGAAGGTACTGGGGATGTCCCGGGCGGTCGTCCGGCTCGCCTGAGGTCCCGCTTTCCGGTGCCGACCGCCCGGCAGCCCGTTCCGCGGGCCGCCGGGCGGGCGTGTGTTCCGGGCGGCCGCGTTTCCGGGTGGTCGTGTGTTCCAGGTGGGCCGCGTTCGGGTGGCTCCTGCCCTTGCGGAGATAGTGATTGGTCACTAACTTGGTTTCCGTGGCGAAGACGAGCATCCGGATGAGCGCGGAGGAGCGGCGCGAGAGCGTCGTCCGGGCCGCGGTGATCGAGTTCGCCAGGAACGGCTACCGGGGGACGTCCACCGAGGCGATCGCCCGCCGGGTGGGCGTCTCGCAGCCCTACCTGTTCCGGCTGTTCCCGGGCAAGCAGGCGATCTTCACGGCCGCCGCCGAGCGCTGCATCGAGGAGACCTGGAAGGTCTTCGACGAGGCGTCGGCGGGGCTGACCGGCGAAGAGGCCGCCGCGAAGATGTCCGAGGCGTACATGGGCCTGGTCGAGGACGGCGAGCAGCTGATGATGCAGATGCAGCTCTACGTCTCGGTGTTCGCCTCCCGGATGGCCGGTGAGGACGAGATCGGCGAGACCGCCCGGCGGCTGTGGGGGGAGCTGTTCGAGCGGGTCCGGGAGCGGGTCGGCGGTGACGTGCAGGGGACCACGGAGTTCTTCGCCTACGGGATGCTGATCAACACCCTGGTGGCACTGGGCTTCCCCCGGGAGCACCGGATCTGGGACGGCTTCGGCGAGCAGGAGGAGGCCGAGTAGCGGGTCGCGCGGCGGAGTCCGTGCGGCCTTTTCTCGGCCCATGAAAGTTAGTGATCAATAACTATCTAGGAAGCCTGGGGGAGTCATGACGGAGAACACGGCGGAAAGCACAGCCGGGAACACAGCCGGGAGCACGACCGGGAACGCGGTGGCGAAGGCGGCCGGGGGCACGACGGAGATCGCCACGGAGAAGCCGGGCATCGGCCGCACCGGCGTCTGGACCCTGGTGATCACCGCCCTCGCGGGCTTCATGGCCGCGCTGGACAACCTGGTCGTCACCACCGCGCTGCCGTCCATCCGCGAGGAGCTCGGCGGTGGGCTCTCCGACCTGGAGTGGACGGTCAGCGCCTACACCCTCTCCTTCGCCGTGCTGCTGATGTTCGGCGCGGCGCTCGGCGACCGCTTCGGCCGCCGCCGGATGTTCGTGATCGGGCTCACGCTCTTCACCGTCGGCTCGGCCGCGGCCGCGCTCTCGCCCGGCATCGGCGAGCTGATCGCCGCCCGCGCCGTCCAGGGCGTCGGGGCCGCGGTGTCGATGCCGCTCACCCTCACCCTGCTGACCGCCGCCATCCCGGCGGCCAAGCGCGGGATGGCCTTCGGCATCTGGGCCGGCATCAACGGCCTGGCCATCGCCACCGGGCCGCTGGTCGGCGGCACCCTGACCGAGAACTTCTCCTGGCAGTGGATCTTCTGGGTGAACGTCCCGGTCGGCGTCGTGCTGGTGCCGCTGGCCGCCCTGAAGCTGCGGGAGAGCCGGGGTGCCAACCCGGCCCTGGACGCGGTCGGCACCGTCCTGGTGAGCCTCGGCCTGTTCGGCGTGGTGCTCGGCCTGATCCGCGGCAACCCGGACGGCTGGACCAGCCCGCTGGTGCTGGCCGCGCTGGCCGGCGGCGTGGTGCTGCTGATCGCCTTCGTGCGGTACGAGCAGCGCGGCGCCCGGCACCCGATGCTGCCGATGCGGCTGTTCCGCAGCCGGACGTTCACCGCCGTCAACGCCTCCGGCCTGCTGATGTCCCTCGGGATGTTCGGCTCGATCTTCCTGATCAGCCAGCACCTGCAGACCGTCGGCGGCTACACCCCGGAAGAGGCCGGCATCCGGATGCTCCCGTGGACCGGGGTGGGGCTGATCGTCGCTCCGCTCGCCGGCATCCTGGCCGACCGCCTCGGCGGACGGCTGATCGTGGTCCTCGGCCTGGCGCTGCAGGGCGTCGGCCTGGCGCTGTACGCGGTGATCAACGCCGGGCTCGGGCACTACGCGTACGGCCCGGTGGTGCCCGCCGTGGTGATGTGCGGGATCGGCATGTCGATGTACTTCGCGCCGACCGCCGCCATGGTGATGGACAGCGTCCGGCCGGAGGAGCAGGGCATCGCCTCCGGTGCCAACAACGCGCTGCGCGAGGTCGGCGGTGCGCTCGGGGTGGCCGTGCTGGCGGCGGTCTTCTCCGAGCAGGGCGGCGACGGCTCGGCCGGGACCTTCGTGGACGCGATGGTGCCCGCGCTGTACGTCGGCGCCGGGGTGGTGCTGGCGGCCGGGGCCTGCGCGCTGCTGCTGCCGCGCCGGTCGAAGCCGGTGGAGCCGGTCGCGGTGGGCGCGGCAGTCGAGCAGGCCGCGCAGGCCGCGCAGGTCGACCAGGTCGAGCAGATGGCGGAGGCCGCGGCGATCGAGGCGGCGGTCGCCGGGCCCGGGGACGGGCAGCCCGTCCCGGCCGAGGCCGCGAAGGCCTGAACCGCGGACGCGGGTCACGGGGGCGGCCGGGCGGTCGCCCCCGTCCCCGTACGCTGGTGGGCGTGCTGGTAGAAAACGACGCCCCCCTCGCCCCGCTGACCACGCTCCGGCTCGGCGGCCCGGCCCGCCGGCTGGTGACCGCCCACACCGACGACGAGGTGATCGCCGCCGTCCGCGAGGCCGACGCGGCCGGTGAGCCGCTGCTGGTCCTCGGCGGCGGCTCCAACCTGGTGATCGGCGACGCGGGCTTCCCCGGCACCGTGCTGCGGATCGCCACCACCGGCTTCGCCCTGGACGGCACGGTGCTGGAGCTGGCGGCCGGCGAGGTGTGGTCCGAGGCGGTCACCCGTACGGTGCGGGAGCACGGCCTGGCCGGGATCGAGTTCCTGGCCGGCATCCCCGGCTCGGCCGGCGCGACCCCGGTGCAGAACGTCGGCGCGTACGGCCAGGAGGTGGCCCAGACGGTCACCGAGGTGGTCGCGTACGACCGCACGGCGGGCGAGGTGGTCACCCTCGACAACGCCGAGTGCCGCTTCTCCTACCGGCACAGCCGCTTCAAGGCCGAGCCGGACCGCTACGTGGTGCTGCGGGTGCGGTTCGCGCTGGCGGACCACGCGGGGCTCTCCACCCCGGTCAAGTACACGGAGGTGGCGAGGCACTTCGGCGTCGAGCAGGGCGAGCGGGTGCCGCTGGGCGAGGCGTACGAGGCGGTGCTGGGGCTGCGTTCGGGCAAGGGCATGGTGCTGGACCCGGCGGACCACGACACCTGGTCGGCCGGCTCCTTCTTCACCAACCCGGTGCTCACGGCGGCGCAGTACGAGTCCTTCCGCACCCGCCCGGGGGCCGAGAACGCCCCCGCCTACCCGGCCCCGGAGGGCTGCACCAAGACCTCGGCGGCCTGGCTGATCGACCGGGCGGGCTTCGGCAAGGGCTACGGCGACGGTCCGGCGACGCTCTCCACCAAGCACACCCTGGCGCTCACCAACCGCGGCGCGGCCACCGCCGAGGACCTGCTGGCCCTGGCCCGGGAAATCCGGGACGGGGTCCGCGAGGCCTTCGGGGTGGAGCTGGTGAACGAGCCCGTGATGGTGGGCGTCAAGCTCTAGGCGGTGCTCCCGACCGGCACCGGGGCGCCCACCAGCCAGCCGTCGATGTCCGCCAGCAGCTCCTTGCGGACGGCCTCCGGCGCGCACGAGCCGCGCACCGACTGCCGTGCCAGCTCGGCGAGTTCGGCGTCGCCGAAGCCCAGGGCGTCCCGGGCCAGTTCGTACTGGGCGGCCAGCCGGCTGCCGAACAGCAGCGGGTCGTCCGCGCCGAGCGCCAGCGGCACCCCGGCGTCGAACAGCCGGCGCAGCGGCACCTCCTCGGGGCGCTCGTAGACGCCGAGCGAGACGTTGGAGGCCGGGCAGACCTCGCAGGTGACCTGGCGGTCCGCCAGCCGGGCCATCAGCCGGGGGTCCTCGGCGGCCCGGACGCCGTGGCCGATCCGGCCGGCCCCCAGGTCGTCCAGGCAGTCCCGGACGGACTCCGGTCCGGCCAGTTCGCCGCCGTGCGGGGCGGCCAGCAGCCCGCCCTTGCGGGCGATCTCGAAGGCCCGGTCGAAGTCCCGGGCCAGGCCGCGGCGTTCGTCGTTGGAGAGGCCGAAGCCGACCACGCCGTGGTCGGCGTAGCGGACGGCGAGCCGGGCCAGCGTCCGGGCGTCCATCGGGGACTTCATCCGGTTCGCCGCGACCAGCACCCGGATGCCCACCCCGGTGGCCGCCGCGGCCTGCCGCACCGCGTCAAGGATCAGCTCCAGCGCGGGGATCAGTCCGCCGAGCCGGGGCGCGTAGGAGGTCGGGTCGACCTGGATCTCCAGCCAGCGGGAGCCGTCCCGCCGCTCGTCCTGCGCGGTCTCCAGGACCAGCCGGCGGATGTCCGACTCGTCCCGGAGCACCGAGCGGGCGGTGTCGTAGAGGCGCTGGAAGCGGAACCAGCCGCGCTCGTCGGTGGCGCGCAGTTCGGGCGGCTCGCCGGAGCTGAGCGCCTCCGGCAGCCGGACGCCGTGCTTGTCGGCCAGCTCCAGCAGGGTGGCGGGCCGCATCGAGCCGGTGAAGTGCAGGTGCAGGTGGGCCTTCGGGAGGTCCCTGACGTCTCGCGGGTTCAACAGGCGTTCCATTCGCCGATACTGCCGTATCCGACCCCCAAACGGGAACCGCCCTCTTCCCGTCCCCCGAAGGGGTGAAAGAGGGCGGTGCCGCCGCTCGCCCGCTCGCCGGTGGAGCGGGTGAATCCCGGGTGTCGGGTTGACCCGCGGGGTCGGCGCGCGGTCGGCCGCGTGGTCAGTCGCGGGCCTCGCCGAGCAGCTTCTGCATCCGGCCGACGCCCTCGGCCAGGTCGGCGTCACCGAGCGCGTAGGAGAGCCGCAGGTAGCCGGGGGTGCCGAAGGCCTCGCCCGGGACGACCGCGACCTCGGCCTCGTCCAGGATCAGCGCGGCCAGCTCGCCCGAGGTCTGCGGGCGCTTGCCGCGGATCTCCTTGCCCAGCAGGCCCTTGACCGACGGGTAGGCGTAGAACGCGCCCTCGGGCTCGGGGCAGAGGACGCCCTCGATCTCGTTGAGCATCCGCACGATGGTCTTGCGGCGGCGGTCGAAGGCCTTGCGCATCTCGGCCACCGCGTCCAGGTCGCCCGCGACGGCGGCCAGCGCGGCGCGCTGGGCGACGTTGGAGACGTTGGAGGTGGCGTGCGACTGCAGGTTGGTCGCGGCCTTGATCACGTCCTTGGGGCCGATCACCCAGCCCACCCGCCAGCCGGTCATGGCGTAGGTCTTGGCGACGCCGTTGACCACGATGCACTTGTCGGCCAGCTCGGGCAGCAGGGTCGGCAGCGAGGTGAAGGTCGCGTCGCCGTAGACCAGGTGCTCGTAGATCTCGTCGGTGAGCACCCACAGGCCGTGCTCCAGCGCCCAGCGGCCGATCGCCTCGGCCTCGGCCTCGGTGTACACCGCGCCGGTCGGGTTGGACGGCGAGACGAACAGCACCACCTTGGTGTTCTCGGTGCGGGCGGCCTCCAGCTGCTCGACCGAGACCTTGTAACCGGTGGTCTCGTCGGCGACGACGGCCACCGGAACGCCGCCGGCCAGCTGGACCGACTCCGGGTAGGTGGTCCAGTACGGGGCCGGGATGATGACCTCGTCGCCCGGGTCGAGGATCGCGGCGAAGGCCTCGTAGATCGCCTGCTTGCCGCCGTTGGTGACCAGCACCTGGGAGGCGTCCACCTGGTAGCCGGAGTCGCGCAGCGTCTTGGCGGCGATCGCGGCCTTCAGCTCGGGCAGGCCACCCGCCGGGGTGTACCGGTGGTTCTTCGGGTCGCGGCAGGCCTCGACGGCCGCCTCGACGATGTAGTCCGGCGTGGGGAAGTCTGGCTCGCCGGCACCGAAGCCGATCACCGGACGGCCGGCGGCCTTGAGGGCCTTGGCCTTGGCGTCCACGGCGAGGGTCGCGGACTCGGCGATCGCGCCGATCCGGGCGGAGACCCGGCGGTCGGCGGGGCGGATGGACTGGTCGGGCTGCGGGGTGGAAGCGCTCATGCCTGCATCGTCGCAGAACCGGGACGGACCGGGCAGCGAGGTTCCAGCATCCGTACGGACCCGTCCGGATCGCGGCCCCGGCGATCCGCCGGTCACCGCCCCACCGGGCCGGACATCCGCCGGGCGGACGGCGGCCCCGGAAGAAGAGGTTCGACCAAACACCCCTCGACCACGTACACTCGCTCCTCGACGGCCCACCGAAAAAGACCGGAGCTTTCACCGCCTGTGCGAACAGCGGGGGGAGATGCGGTAGGTTGGTCGCCACGCAGGAGCCGTGAGGCTCCGAAGGGCAATAGCTCAATTGGTAGAGCACCGGTCTCCAAAACCGGCGGTTGGGGGTTCGAGTCCCTCTTGCCCTGCTGCTTGATCCGTATTCAGCCCGTTCGCTCCACAGAGCGAGCGGGCTTGATGCGGAAAGGGCACCGATCAGCACCGCTTAAGCCGACCGCTCGTGCCTGAAACGGGTACGCAGGTGATGTTCGGCCGGACCCGGATTCAGGTGAGGACGAGTGACGGAGACCACGGGCTCCACCGCAACGCCTGAGAGCGGCAACCCCGAGGGGGCCGACGGCGCTGCCGAGACCACGTCTGCCGAGGGCGACAAGACGTCCGGCAAGCAGAAGAAGTCCGGCAAGCGGGCCAAGAAGGGCCTCTTCGCGCGGATGGGCCTGTTCTACCGCCAGATCATCGCGGAGCTCCGCAAGGTCGTCTGGCCCACCCGGAGCGAGCTCACCAACTACACCGCCGTCGTGGTGACCTTCGTCGTGGTCGTGATGGGCTTCGTCTACGGCCTCGACTACGGCTTCGCCAAGCTGAGCCTCTTGGTCTTCGGCTGATCGAGCCCCCACCTCCGAACCACCTCCCGACCCGGGCCGAATCATCGGTCCGGGTCGAGCTGTCGGCGGCGGACGTACGCGCGCGTACCGTGGACTCGGTACTGTTGAAGTCTCCGAGACCTCTCCTGGCGCCCGCGCGAGCGGCCGCGCGCCGGTCCGGTTTCGGAGCGCGCCACCTTCACCATCTCCAGGAAAGAAGCAGCCACCGTGTCTGAGTCCCCCCTGTACGACGCCGACGAGACCGTCCGTGAGGCGGATGTCGCCGCCGAGCTGGACGCGGCCGAGCTGGCTGACGACGTCGAGTCCGCCGAGCAGATCGTCGACGCCGCGGACAGCGACGAGGACGAGGTCGAGGCGTACGACGAGGCCGAGGCCGGCGAGCCCGCCGAGGAGGCCGCGCTGCGCGTGGAGGACGAGGAGGAGCCCGTCGCCGAGGAGTCGGCCGACGAGGAGCCCGCCGAGGACGAGACCGAGGCCGAGGACGAGGTCGAGGTCGACCCGGTCGCCAAGTTCCGCGAGGACCTGCGCTTCATGCCGGGCGAGTGGTACGTGATCCACACCTACGCCGGCTACGAGAACCGGGTGAAGCAGAACCTGGAGCAGCGCGCCGTCTCGCTGAACGTCGAGGAGTACATCTTCCAGGCCGAGGTGCCGCAGGAGGAGGTCGTCCAGATCAAGAACGGCGACCGCAAGACCATCCGGCAGAACAAGCTCCCCGGCTACGTCCTGGTGCGCATGGACCTCACCCCGGAGTCCTGGGGCGTCGTGCGCAACACCCCCGGTGTCACCGGCTTCGTGGGCAACGCCTACGACCCGTACCCGCTGACCCTGGACGAGGTCGTCAAGATGCTCGCCCCGGACGTCGAGCGCCAGGCGGCCAAGGAGGCCGGCAAGCCCTCGCCGGTCAAGCCCAGCGAGATCCAGGTCCTGGACTTCGAGGTCGGCGACTCGGTCACCGTCACCGACGGCCCGTTCGCGACCCTCCAGGCGACCATCAACGAGATCAACCCCGACTCGAAGAAGGTCAAGGGCCTGGTCGAGATCTTCGGCCGGGAGACCCCGGTCGAGCTCTCCTTCGACCAGATCCAGAAGAACTAGTCATACGGTCTTCGGGTTCGGGGCAGAGCCGAGGGCTCTGCCCCGAACCCGTTTTGGTCCAGCGGCGCGGACGCGTTAGCCTGGCCTGATGTGTGTGCTGGCGGCCGGGTGTCGCCCCGGTTCCGCATGCACCAGCAATCACCTCTCGGAAGGACCCGGAGAGACATGCCTCCCAAGAAGAAGAAGATCACGGGGCTTATCAAGCTCCAGATCAACGCCGGTGCGGCCAACCCGGCGCCGCCGGTCGGCCCCGCGCTGGGCCAGCACGGCGTCAACATCATGGAGTTCTGCAAGGCCTACAACGCTGCGACCGAGTCGCAGCGCGGCATGATCGTGCCGGTGGAGATCACGGTCTACGACGACCGTTCCTTCACCTTCATCACGAAGACGCCGCCGGCCGCGCGCCTCATCCTGAAGGCCGCCGGTATCGACAAGGGCTCCAGCGAGCCGCACAAGACCAAGGTCGCCAAGCTCACCAGCGCCCAGGTCCGCGAGATCGCCACCACCAAGATGCCCGACCTGAACGCCAACGACCTGGACGCGGCGGAGAAGATCATCGCCGGCACCGCCCGGTCGATGGGCATCACCGTCGAGGGCTGATCAAGCCCCCCGTCCCGTCAGGGGCAAACCGGCTCAGCCGTCCCTGTGGTAGGGCCTGCGCAGGCCCGTCGAATACCACAACTCCAATCACCATTCAGGAGCAGCAGTGAAGCGCAGCAAGGCTCTGAAGGCCGCGGACGCCAAGGTCGACCGCGAGCGCCTTTACGCCCCCCTCGAGGCCGTCCGCCTCGCCAAGGCGACCAGCACCACCAAGTTCGACGGCACCGTCGAGGTCGCCATGCGTCTGGGCGTCGACCCGCGCAAGGCCGACCAGATGGTCCGCAGCACCGTGATCCTCCCGCACGGCACCGGTAAGACCGCTCGGGTCCTGGTCTTCGCGACCGGCGAGCGTGCCGAGGCCGCGCGTGCTGCGGGTGCCGACATCGTCGGTTCCGACGAGCTCATCGACGAGGTCGCCAAGGGCCGCCTCGACTTCGACGCCGTCGTCGCCACCCCGGACCTCATGGGCAAGGTCGGTCGCCTGGGCCGCGTGCTCGGTCCCCGTGGCCTGATGCCGAACCCGAAGACCGGCACCGTGACCCCGGACACCGCCAAGGCCGTGAACGAGATCAAGGGCGGCAAGATCGAGTTCCGCGTCGACAAGCACTCGAACCTGCACTTCATCATCGGTAAGGCCTCCTTCACCGACGAGCAGCTGGTCGAGAACTACGCCGCCGCGCTGGACGAGGTGCTCCGCGCCAAGCCGTCCGCCGCCAAGGGCCGCTACATCAAGAAGGCCGCGTTCTCGACCACCATGGGCCCCGGCATCCAGGTGGACCCGAACCGCACCCGCAACCTCCTCGTCGAGGAGGACCCGGCCGCGGTCTGAGCCCCAGCGCTCTAGAGCAGTCCGTACGGCGGGCCCGTACCCCCTTCGCCGGGGGTGCGGGCCCGCCGTCGTTGCTGCCTCCGGGGCCGCCCGAACGGTTGCCGGATCGGGACACGGGAGGATGGGAACGCGTGCCCGAGTCGTCGTACGCTCTGCCGGTCAGATCATGTGGAGAACCTGTGACCGCCGGAGTGTGCCGTGCCGCCCGCCCTTCGCCCCGCCGCGCTCGCGGCGGCCCTGCTGCTGCTCGGCGCCTCCACCGGGTGCAGCGTGCTGGCCGCCCCGGGCACCCGCGTCCCCGGTGAGCCGGCGCCGATCCCGCCCAAGCAGGTGGTGCTCGCGGCCGCCCAGGCCCTGGACGACACCGGCGGCGCCCGGATCGACCTGGTGCGGGAGGGCCCGGACGGCCGGCGCACCGCGAGCGGCACCCTGGTCTGGGGCGACCGGGACGAGGCCGCGCTGACCGTCACCGACGAACTGGGCACCGCGCGGCTGGCGCTCCGGGACGGCGCCCTCGACCTCGCCTACCAGGGCGGCGCGGACAAGCACGCGGAGCGCGCCACCGCGGAGTCGCTCGACCCGGCGGCCGGCCCCGACCCGGCCGGCTACGCGGGCGGCTGGATGACCGCGCTGGTCACCAACCCGGGCAGCCGGGCGTACGCGATGGCCCAGACCGACCGGCTCGGCTCGCTGGGCGGCGAGCAGCTCGACGGGGCGACCGTCGCGCACTACCGGGGCACCGCCCCGGTGGCCGACTACTTCGGCGCGGACCGGGAGCTGAGCCCCCGGCAACTCGCCGCGGTGGTCGGCTGGTACCGGCAGCGCGGGGTCGCGCAGATCGGCTACGACGTCTGGGTCGGCCCCGGCCAACGGCTGCTGAGGCTGCGTGAGACGGCCAGCGGGAGCGCCGGAACCACGGTGACCACGACGGATGTCTCAGGTACCGCGACGGGGGAGAAGTCACCCGCCGCGGCCGGGTGACGGGAGGAGATATCCGGTGCGGGCCGGACCTGGCAATCCGTTAGAGTCCGGCTGAGCAGGAGCCGAGGATCGGCTCTTCCGAAAAACCTACGGGGGGAACCTCCATGCGTGCTGTCCGCCTCGCCTCGACCGTCGCGACCGCCGCCGTTCTGCTGGCCGCCCTCACCGCCTGCGGCAGCAAGGGCGGCAGCGACGCCAAGGGCACCGCCAACGACGCCAAGGACGCCGGTGCGGCCGCCGCCGCGGCCGGGCTGACCGCCGACCCGAAGACCGCGCTCGCCGCCGCCGCCGTGGTGATGCAGAAGGCCGGCAACGGCAAGGTCGCCATGACCTCCCCGGACGCCTCCAGCCCGGGCGGCAGCGGCACCGCCGACTGGAAGGACCCGGGCAAGGCCGCCCTGGACGTGGCCGCCGACATGGACGGCAAGAAGCTCAAGATCCGGGTGATCGGGGCGGACGCCTACGTCGGCGGCGACGACGCGGCTGCGGCCCTGCAGGGCAAGCACTGGGTCAAGGTGCCCTCCTCGGAGGAGATGGGCGGCGCCTTCGTGGTGATGGGCCAGATGATGAACCCGGTCGCCCAGCTCACCATCGCCAGCGCGAGCGGCAAGCTCAGCAAGGTCGGCCAGGAGAGCGTCGACGGCGTCCAGACCACCCACCTGCGGGCGGTCGAGGACACCGCCACCCTGGTGGCCGGGATGACCTCGCTGACGGCCGAGCAGCGCCAGGCCGTCCAGAAGACGCTGGAGGAGGACGGCAAGTCCCTCACCATCGACTTCTGGCTGAACGCCAAGCAGGAGCTCGTCAAGTACCAGGAGTACGGCGACACGAACGGCGAGCAGAAGGCCGTCACCGTCAAGTACTCCGACCTCGGCAAGGGCGGCAAGGTCGAGGCGCCCGCCGCGGGCGACCTCGGCTCCCAGGCCGACCTCCTCAAGCTGTTCGGCTGATCCGGCCGGACCCTCGAACCGGAGCCCCGTCGGCTCCATCCGCAGCAACACCGGCTACCGCCCCGGGCGCGTCGCGCGCCCGGGGGTTCTCAAGGGGGGAACACCATGGCTGGAACCCAGAAGGCCGCCGTCGCCGTCGTCCTCGCCGCTCTGGCGCTGACCGCGACCGCCTGCGACAACAACGACTCCGACGGCAAGAACGCCGCCCCGGCCGCGCCGACCACGGCCGCCGCCGCGACCACCACCACCGCCGCCGCTCCGCCGGTCAAGGTGAGCCCGGCGGTCTACCTGGAGCAGGTCACCAAGAAGACCGGCGCCGCCAAGTCGGCCAAGATCGCCGAGGAGATCACGGTCGGCTCCGTCTCGATGAAGGCCGACGGCGCCCTGGCCTGGGGCGACGGTCTCCAGGGCGACATGACGATGGACATGTCCGGCACCCCGGGCGCCGACAAGATGGCCGGCAGCATCGGCGGCACCGCGTTCACGTACCGGTTCGTCCAGGACGGCATGTACATGAAGCTCGGTGGCGACGCCCTGAAGGCCTCCGACGGGCGGCACTGGGTGCACGTCGGCTACGACGACATGGCCAAGCTGCAGGGCGGCGCCGGCGGCGCGGGCAGCGCCGACCAGCTGAAGAAGGCCGATCCGGTGGAGGCGGTGCGCTCCGTGATCGCCTCCGGCACTGTGACCGAGGTCGGGAAGGAGACGGTGAACGGCAAGCCGGCCACCCACTACACCGGCACGCTGAAGGTGGCCGACCTGGTGGCGGCCAACACCAACCAGCTGACCCCCGAGCAGCTCGACCACGTGAAGCAGTCGATGACCACCGCGGGGATCACCAGCGAGACCGTCGACATCTGGGTGGACGCCGACCAGCTCGTGCTCAAGCAGGCCGCGCAGGCCGACACCAAGGCCGGCGCGATGAAGTTCGCCGTGACCTATTCCGACTACGGCACTCCGGTCGCCACGACCGCGCCGGACAAGTCCGACACGATCGAGATCACCGAGCTGGCGAAGGCCGGCCGGAACGCCGGCACCGACAGCTGATCCCGCGCCCCGCCCCGGCGCCCGACTCGTCCGTCCCGGTGGACGGGCCGGGCCCGGCGGGGACCGACCAGGGGGCCACCACCGGTCGGGCCCGGTCCGGATGGCAAGGTGGCCCGGTGCGAGAGGAACGGACGATGGCGGGACGGCAGCGGTTGGCGGCACTGGCCGTGGTCGCCGTGCTCGCGAGCGGGTTGACCGGCTGCGGCGGGGGCGGGGACGCGCCCGCCTCGCCGTCCACCGGCTCCAGCGCGAGCAGCGCCCCCGCGACCGCCGCCACCCCGACCGGGCCGGCCAAGCCGACCGACCGCTCGCCGCACGGGGTGCTGCTCTCCGCCCAGCTGGCCATGCAGACCGCCCGCCGGGCCAAGGTCAGCTACCGGCTCGGCGCGGACGCCGGCTCCGGCCCGCTGTTCTGGTCGCCCAAGACGGCGCTGCAGATCAAGCGCTCCACCCCGGGCGACGCCGAGCAGCTGATCGTCGTGGACACCGTCGGCTACCAGGGCGGCGACGCCGCCACCGCGGCCAAGCGCGGCGGCAAGCACTGGGAGCGCTTCTCCGTCCCGCCCGACCCGGACGGCCACAAGGAGGTCCCGTACGCGGGACTGATCGACCTGCTGAACCCGGTCGAAGCACTGGCCGCGGCCACCGCGGAGGGGGTGGACCCGGCCTTCGTCGGCGAGGAGAAGTACGAGGACTCCACGGTCGAGCACTACCGGGTGACCACCACCGCCGAGAAGTACGCGGCCGCCCAGACCCCGCTGACCCAGTCCCGCCGGGACGGCCTGCGGGCCGCCCTGGCCCCCGGCGGCTCGATCTCGCTCACCCTGGACCTCTGGCTGAACGACAAGGACCAGCTGGTCCGGCTCCAGCGCACCGGCAACGGGGACACCGGCCGGGCGGACGACTCGGTGCTCTACTCCGACCTCGCCGGGCCGCTGCTCTCGGCCCAGGCCCCGGCCGAGACGGACACCGTGGACACCGGCGTCCGGACGGTCTCCCCGCTGGCGCGCTGAGCCCGGTTCGGACCGGGCGGTTCACCCGTCCGAGGGCGATTTGCTTCGTACGGACGGGTCCGGTTACTGTTGCCGAAGCCAAAGACCGCTGGTTGTCGCCTCGCCCCCGTCAGGGAGCGGGTGGCCGAAGGATCTGCGATTCGTCGCAGGCAGCCCGCGCAGGTGTGTCTGGAGCTTCGACTTCCGGGAACCGCGTCCGCGCGAATGCCCGTCGAGGTCGTCACGAGCCCCGTGCGCCTGCGCACCGGGGCTCATTGCGTTTCCGCAAGAGCTTTCCTTCCGTTCCGGCCGGTTCGAGGTGTGAATGGTCGACTTTGCGGTCGGCCGGACTTCGACATCACGGAAGGAGGCGTAAGCCTATGGCCAGGCCCGACAAGGCTGCCGCCGTCGCCGAGATCACGGACAAGTTCCGTGGCTCCTCCGCGGCGCTGCTGACCGAGTACCGCGGTCTCTCGGTGAAGCAGGTCAAGACCCTGCGTCGCTCGCTCGGCGACAACGCCGAGTACGCCGTGGTGAAGAACACGCTGACCAAGATCGCGGCCAACGAGGCCGGGATCTCCGAGCTCGACGACCTGTTCAACGGTCCGACGGCTGTTGCCTTCGTCACCGGTGACCCGGTGGAGTCGGCGAAGGCTCTGCGTGACTTCGCCAAGGAGAACCCCGCTCTCATCATCAAGGGCGGTGTCCTTGACGGCAAGGCGCTGTCCGCCGATGAGATCAAGAAGCTCGCGGACCTCGAGTCCCGCGAGGTGCTGCTCGCCAAGCTGGCGGGTGCCCTGAAGGCCAAGCAGTCCCAGGCTGCCGCGCTCTTCCAGGCCCTGCCGTCGAAGCTCGTCCGCACTGTGGACGCGCTGCGCGACAAGGTCGAGCAGGGCGGTGCCGGTACGCCGGCTCCCGCCGCCGAGGACGCGGCCGCCGAGTAATTCGGCAGGCTCACGCCTCGCTGCGGGCCCGTACGCCCGCCAACCCGTACATCCGGCACCACCTGCCGATTTAGTGGAAGGACGCCAATCATGGCGAAGCTGACCCAGGACGAGCTGCTCGCGCAGTTCGAGGAGCTCACCCTCATCGAGCTCGCTGCCTTCGTGAAGGCCTTCGAGGACAAGTTCGACGTCACCGCTGCCGCTCCGGTCGCCGTTGCCGGCATCGCCGGCCCGGGCGCCGTGGCCGAGGCCGTCGAGGAGCAGGACGAGTTCGACGTCATCCTCGACGCCGCCGGCGACAAGAAGATCCAGGTCATCAAGGAGGTGCGCACCCTGACCTCCCTCGGCCTGAAGGAGGCCAAGGACCTCGTTGACACCGCTGGTGCCAAGGTCCTGGAGAAGGTTGCCAAGGACGTTGCCGAGAAGGCCAAGGCCGCCCTCGAGGGTGCCGGCGCCAAGGTCACCGTCAAGTGACTTCTCGCCCCCTCTGAGGGGGCCTGAGACCGGGCCGATCACCCTTGCGGGTGGTCGGCCCGGTCTTTTGCGTTCCCGGCCCCGGCCGGCCTTCCCCAGCCCGGACCAGCGCGGCCACCGGTGTGGCCGATCGCGCACTGGGTGCTGTCGGCCACGAGGAGTATGGTGATCACCGTCATCGACGGTGGCCCCCGACCACGGCTTCTGTAACGCCGAGGGGGTTCGGGCCGATGAACGGGTCGAGGTCCGCCCCCGCCGACGGGCCCTTGACGAACCTGGCGAGGCGCGCGATTCTCAAGGCGCGAGTCCGCCCCGGTTGGTTTGCGGCTGGATGCATAACCAGCGGCTCCGGCGGGAAATGACTCCACGTGAGTTAGAGCAGTACCCGGTGGGCGCCCGCGCCCCCCGGCTACCGGGAGGAGTCTCCGATTCGGTTTCCGAATCAGAGCTGGACAGCAGTGTGGCCATTGGCTACACTGTCCCTTTGCGCTGCCTGTTAGCTGCTCCGTGACTCGTCGCCCGGAGTTTGCGTTGCCCTGAAGGGGTCTGGCACCGCCTCCGCAAAGCGGCTCTGACCTGGGGTTTCGACCCCGGCGGAGGCCAGTGGCGAGGGAGGCGGAATCCAGGCTCAAGCAGGCCCGGCTGGTACGCGCGTAGTGAGCTCCGAGCCCTCGGAAGGACCCCCCTCTTGGCCGCGCCGCGCAACGCCTCGAACAATTCCGCCGCATCCACCGCCCCGCTCCGCGTCTCGTTCGCGAAGATCAAGGAGCCCCTCGAGGTCCCGAACCTCCTGGCCCTGCAGACCGAGAGCTTTGACTGGCTGCTCGGCAACGCGGCCTGGAAGTCCCGGGTCGAGCAGGCGCTGGAGTCTGGTCAGGACGTCCCCACCAAGTCCGGTCTGGAGGAGATCTTCGAGGAGATCTCGCCGATCGAGGACTTCAGCGGGTCGATGTCCCTGACCTTCCGCGACCACCGTTTCGAGCCGCCGAAGAACTCCATTGACGAGTGCAAGGACCGTGACTTCACGTACGCGGCCCCGCTCTTCGTCACGGCCGAGTTCACCAACAACGAGACCGGTGAGATCAAGTCTCAGACGGTCTTCATGGGCGATTTCCCGCTCATGACCCACAAGGGCACGTTCGTGATCAACGGCACCGAGCGTGTCGTCGTGTCGCAGCTGGTCCGCTCCCCGGGTGTGTACTTCGACTCCACCCTGGACAAGGTGTCCGACAAGGACATCTACTCCTGCAAGGTCATCCCCTCGCGTGGTGCCTGGCTGGAGATGGAGATCGACAAGCGCGACATGGTCGGCGTCCGCATCGACCGCAAGCGCAAGCAGTCCGTCACCGTGCTGCTGAAGGCTCTCGGCTGGACCAACGAGATGATTCTCGAGGAGTTCGGCGAGTACGAGTCCATGCGCAACACCCTGGAGAAGGACCACACCCAGGGCCAGGACGACGCGCTGCTGGACATCTACCGCAAGCTGCGTCCGGGCGAGCCGCCGACGCGCGAGGCCGCGCAGACGCTTCTGGAGAACCTGTACTTCAACCCGAAGCGCTACGACCTGGCCAAGGTCGGCCGGTACAAGCTCAACAGGAAGCTGGGCAACGCCGAGTCCCTGGACTCCGGCGTGCTCACCGAGCCCGACATCATCGGTGCGATCAAGTACCTGGTGAAGCTGCACGCGGGCGAGACCGAGTGGCGTGACGAGACCGGCCGCGACATCGTGGTCGAGGTCGACGACATCGACCACTTCGGCAACCGCCGCCTGCGCAACGTCGGCGAGCTCATCCAGAACCAGGTCCGTACGGGTCTCGCCCGCATGGAGCGCGTCGTGCGCGAGCGCATGACCACCCAGGACGTCGAGGCGATCACGCCGCAGACCCTGATCAACATCCGGCCGGTCGTCGCCTCCATCAAGGAGTTCTTCGGCACCAGCCAGCTGTCGCAGTTCATGGACCAGACGAACCCGCTGTCGGGCCTGACCCACAAGCGTCGTCTGTCCGCCCTCGGTCCCGGTGGTCTCTCCCGTGAGCGCGCCGGCTTCGAGGTCCGTGACGTGCACCCCTCGCACTACGGCCGCATGTGTCCGATCGAGACCCCGGAAGGCCCGAACATCGGTCTGATCGGGTCGCTGGCCTCGTACGGCCGGGTCAACGCCTTCGGCTTCATCGAGACCCCGTACCGCAAGGTCGTCGACGGTGTCGTCACCGAGAAGGTTGACTACCTCACCGCCGACGAGGAGGACCGCTACGTCATCGCCCAGGCGAACGCCCCGCTGACCGCGGACCTGCACTTCGCCGAGCCGCGCGTCCTGGTCCGCCGCCGTGGTGGCGAGATCGACTACATCCCGGGCACCGAGATCGACTACATGGACGTCTCGCCGCGCCAGATGGTGTCGGTCGCGACCGCCATGATCCCGTTCCTCGAGCACGACGACGCCAACCGCGCGCTCATGGGCTCGAACATGATGCGTCAGGCGGTGCCGCTGCTGAAGAGCGAGGCCCCGCTGGTCGGCACCGGTATGGAGTACCGCTGCGCCGTCGACGCCGCCGACGTCATCACCGCCGAGAAGTCGGGCGTGGTGCAGGAGGTCTCGGCCGACTACGTCACCGTGGCCAACGACGACGGCACGTACACCACGTACCGCGCCGCCAAGTTCACCCGCTCCAACCAGGGCACCGCCTTCAACCAGAAGGTGCTCGTGGACGAGGGCGCCCGGGTCGAGGTCAACCAGGTGCTGGCCGACGGCCCGTGCACCGACGAGGGCGAGATGGCCCTCGGCAAGAACCTGCTCGTGGCGTTCATGTCGTGGGAGGGTCACAACTACGAGGACGCGATCATCCTGTCGCAGCGCCTCGTGCAGGACGACGTCCTCTCCTCGATCCACATCGAGGAGCACGAGGTCGACGCCCGTGACACCAAGCTCGGCCCCGAGGAGATCACCCGGGACATCCCGAACGTCTCCGAGGAGGTCCTCGCGGACCTCGACGAGCGCGGCATCATCCGGATCGGCGCCGACGTCGTCACCGGTGACATCCTCGTCGGCAAGGTCACCCCGAAGGGTGAGACCGAGCTGACCCCCGAGGAGCGCCTGCTCCGCGCGATCTTCGGCGAGAAGGCCCGTGAGGTCCGCGACACCTCGCTGAAGGTCCCGCACGGTGAGTCCGGCAAGGTCATCGGTGTGCGCGTGTTCGACCGCGAGGAGGGCGACGAGCTCCCCCCGGGTGTCAACCAGCTGGTCCGCGTCTACGTGGCCCAGAAGCGCAAGATCACCAACGGTGACAAGCTCGCCGGCCGTCACGGCAACAAGGGTGTCATCTCCAAGATCCTCCCGGTCGAGGACATGCCCTTCCTCGAGGACGGCACCCCCGTCGACATCATCCTCAACCCGCTGGGTGTCCCGTCCCGAATGAACCCGGGACAGGTCCTGGAGATCCACCTCGGGTGGCTCGCCAAGCAGGGCTGGGACGTCTCCGGTCTCGCCGACGAGTGGGCCCAGCGCCTGCAGGCGATCGGCGCCGACCAGGTCGACGGTGGCACCAACCTCGCCACCCCGGTCTTCGACGGCGCCCGCGAGGACGAGATCACCGGTCTGCTGGACAACACCACCCTCACCCGTGACGGTGAGCGCCTGGTGAACTCCACCGGCAAGGCCCGCCTGTTCGACGGCCGCTCCGGCGAGCCGTTCCCGATGCCGGTCTCGGTCGGCTACATGTACATCCTCAAGCTGCACCACCTGGTCGACGACAAGCTGCACGCCCGGTCGACCGGTCCGTACTCGATGATCACCCAGCAGCCGCTCGGTGGTAAGGCGCAGTTCGGTGGTCAGCGCTTCGGTGAGATGGAGGTGTGGGCCCTCGAGGCGTACGGCGCTGCGTACGCCCTGCAGGAGCTGCTCACCATCAAGTCCGACGACGTGCTCGGCCGCGTGAAGGTCTACGAGGCCATCGTCAAGGGCGAGAACATCCCCGAGCCCGGCATTCCCGAGTCCTTCAAGGTTCTCATCAAGGAAATGCAGTCGCTCTGCCTCAACGTGGAGGTGCTGTCCTCGGACGGCCAGTCCATCGAGATGCGGGACTCCGACGAGGACGTCTTCCGCGCCGCCGAAGAGCTCGGCATCGACCTGTCCCGGCGCGAGCCGAGCAGCGTCGAAGAGGTCTGACGGAGGTTGGGCCGGCTCGCGCTCCTGAACCGAACAGAGCGTGCAGCCGGCCCGCCCCCAGGCCCCCCTCAGACCACAGACAAACTCTCGAATCACGAAAGAGGGCTTGACGACCAGTGCTTGACGTCAACTTCTTCGACGAGCTCCGCATCGGCCTGGCCACCGCCGACGACATCCGCCAGTGGTCCCACGGCGAGGTCAAGAAGCCGGAGACCATCAACTACCGCACCCTGAAGCCGGAAAAGGACGGGCTCTTCTGCGAGAAGATCTTCGGCCCCACCCGGGACTGGGAGTGCTACTGCGGCAAGTACAAGCGCGTCCGCTTCAAGGGCATCATCTGTGAGCGCTGCGGCGTCGAGGTGACCCGCGCCAAGGTGCGCCGCGAGCGGATGGGCCACATCGAGCTGGCCGCCCCGGTCACCCACATCTGGTACTTCAAGGGCGTGCCGTCCCGCCTCGGCTACCTGCTGGACCTGGCGCCGAAGGACCTCGAGAAGGTCATCTACTTCGCCGCCTACATGATCACCTGGGTCGACGACGAGCGCCGCCAGCGCGACCTGCCGTCCCTGGAGGCGCACGTCTCGGTCGAGCGCCAGCAGATCGAGAACCGCCGCGACTCCGACCTCGAAGGCCGCGCCAAGAAGGCCGAGACCGACCTGGCCGAGCTGGAGGCCGAGGGCGCCAAGGCCGACGTGCGCCGCAAGGTGCGCGAGGGCGCCGAGCGCGAGATGAAGCAGCTGCGCGACCGCGCGCAGCGCGAGCTCGACCGCCTCGACGAGGTGTGGGCCCGCTTCAAGAACCTCAAGGTCCAGGACCTCGAGGGCGACGAGCTGCTCTACCGCGAGCTGCGCGACCGCTTCGGCACCTACTTCTCCGGCTCGATGGGCGCGGCGGCCCTCAAGGACCGCCTCGAGACCTTCGACCTGGCGGAGGAGGCCGAGCGCCTCCGCGAGATCATCCGCACCGGCAAGGGCCAGAAGAAGACCCGTGCGCTCAAGCGCCTCAAGGTCGTCTCCGCGTTCCTGCAGACCAGCAACAAGCCCAACGGCATGGTCCTGGACTGCGTCCCGGTCATCCCGCCGGACCTGCGTCCGATGGTGCAGCTGGACGGTGGCCGCTTCGCGACCTCCGACCTGAACGACCTGTACCGCCGCGTCATCAACCGCAACAACCGCCTGAAGCGCCTGCTCGACCTCGGTGCCCCCGAGATCATCGTGAACAACGAGAAGCGCATGCTCCAGGAGGCCGTCGACGCGCTGTTCGACAACGGCCGCCGCGGCCGTCCGGTCACCGGCCCGGGCAACCGCCCGCTGAAGTCCCTCAGCGACATGCTGAAGGGCAAGCAGGGTCGTTTCCGCCAGAACCTGCTCGGCAAGCGAGTCGACTACTCGGCCCGTTCGGTCATCGTCGTCGGCCCGCAGCTCAAGCTGCACCAGTGCGGTCTGCCGAAGGCCATGGCGCTGGAGCTCTTCAAGCCGTTCGTGATGAAGCGCCTGGTCGACCTGAACCACGCGCAGAACATCAAGTCGGCCAAGCGCATGGTCGAGCGTGCCCGCCCGGTCGTGTGGGACGTGCTCGAAGAGGTCATCGCCGAGCACCCCGTCCTGCTGAACCGTGCGCCCACCCTGCACCGCCTCGGCATCCAGGCCTTCGAGCCGCAGCTGGTCGAGGGCAAGGCCATCCAGATCCACCCGCTCGTCTGCACCGCGTTCAACGCGGACTTCGACGGTGACCAGATGGCCGTCCACCTGCCGCTCTCCGCGGAGGCGCAGGCCGAGGCCCGCATCCTGATGCTGTCCTCGAACAACATCCTGAAGCCGGCCGACGGTCGCCCCGTCACCATGCCGACCCAGGACATGGTGCTCGGTCTGTTCTTCCTGACCTCGGACCGCGACGACGTGAAGGGCGCCGACCGCACCTTCTCGTCGACCGCCGAGGCGATCATGGCCTTCGACGCCCGCGAGCTGGACGTCCAGGCCCCGATCGAGCTGCGCCTCGGCGCCGGCACCGTCCCGCCCCGCGGCTGGACCCCGCCGGTGGACGAGGAGGGCCAGCCGAGCTGGTTCGACGGCGAGCCCTTCCGCCTGCGCACCACCCTGGGCCGCGCGCTCTTCAACGAGCTGCTGCCCGAGGACTACCCGTTCGTCGACTACGAGGTGGGCAAGAAGCAGCTCTCCGCGATCGTCAACGACCTGGCGGAGCGCTACCCCAAGGTCGTCGTCGCGGCGACCCTGGACAACCTGAAGGCGGCCGGCTTCCACTGGTCGACCCGCTCGGGTGTCACCGTCTCGATCTCGGACGTCATCGTCCCGCCGAGCAAGCCCCAGATCCTGGAGGGCTTCGAGGCCAAGGCGGAGAAGGTCCAGAAGCAGTACGAGCGCGGTCTGATCACCAACGACGAGCGCAAGCAGGAGCTCGTCGGCATCTGGACCCAGGCGACCAACGAGGTCGCCGAGGCCATGGCCGCGAACTTCCCGAAGACGAACCCCATCTTCATGATGGTCGACTCGGGTGCTCGTGGAAACATGATGCAGATGCGCCAGATCGCCGGTATGCGTGGTCTGGTGTCGAACGCCAAGAACGAGACCATCCCGCGACCCATCAAGGCGTCGTTCCGTGAGGGTCTCACCGTGCTGGAGTACTTCATCTCCACCCACGGTGCCCGTAAGGGTCTGGCCGACACCGCCCTCCGTACCGCCGACTCCGGCTACCTCACCCGTCGTCTGGTCGACGTCTCCCAGGACGTCATCATTCGCGAGGAGGACTGCGGCACCGAGCGCGGCCTGAAGCTGGCGATCGGCTCCGTGGGCGCCGACGGCGTGCTGCGCAAGGCCGACGACGTCGAGACCAGCGTGTACGCCCGCATGCTCGCCGAGGACATCACCGTCGACGGCAAGCTGCTGGCCACCGCGAACACCGACCTCGGTGACGTGCTGATCGACGAGCTGATCCGCCACGGCATCAGCGAGGTCAAGACCCGCTCGATCCTGACCTGTGAGTCGGCCGTCGGCACCTGTGCCTTCTGCTACGGCCGCTCGCTGGCCACCGGCAAGCTGGTCGACATCGGTGAGGCGGTCGGCATCATCGCCGCCCAGTCCATCGGTGAGCCCGGTACCCAGCTGACCATGCGTACCTTCCACACCGGTGGTGTGGCCGGTGACGACATCACCCAGGGTCTGCCGCGTGTCGTCGAGCTCTTCGAGGCCCGTACCCCGAAGGGTGTGGCCCCGATCTCCGAGGCCACCGGCCGGGCGCGGATCGAGGACACCGAGAAGACCCGCAAGATCGTCATCACGCCGGACGACGGCACCGACGAGATCGCCTACCCGGTCTCCAAGCGTGTCAAGCTGCTGGTCAGCGAGGGCGAGGCGGTCGAGGTCGGCCAGAAGCTGACCATGGGTGCCACCAACCCGCACGACGTCCTGCGCATCATGGGCCAGCGTGCCGTCCAGGTCCACCTGGTCGCCGAGGTCCAGAAGGTCTACAACTCGCAGGGTGTGTCGATCCACGACAAGCACATCGAGATCATCATCCGGCAGATGCTCCGCCGTGTGACGATCATCGAGTCGGGCGACGCCGAGCTGCTCCCGGGCGAGCTCGTCGAGCGCGGTCGCTTCGAGACCGAGAACCGTCGTGTGGTCGCCGAGGGCGGTCACCCCGCCTCCGGCCGTCCGCAGCTGATGGGTATCACCAAGGCCTCGCTGGCCACCGAGTCCTGGCTGTCGGCCGCCTCCTTCCAGGAGACGACCCGGGTCCTCACCGACGCGGCGATCCACGCCAAGTCGGACCCGCTGCTGGGCCTCAAGGAGAACGTCATCCTCGGTAAGCTCATCCCGGCCGGTACGGGTCTGCCCCGCTACCGCAACATCCGGGTCGAGCCGACCGAGGAGGCCAAGGCCGCCATGTACTCGGCCGTCGGCTACGACGACTACGACCTGTCGCCCTTCGGCGCCGGCTCCGGCCAGGCGGTTCCGCTGGACGACTACGACTACGGCCCGTACAGCGGCTGAGTCGAGCGTCACTGATCGCAGGGCGGTCACCCCTCACGGGGTGGCCGCCCTGCGGCGTTTCCGGCTATCGGGGGGCGGTGGCCGCGCGCCAGTCCTCCAGGCGGCGGATCCGGGTGTGGGTGTCCGGGTGGCTGGACAGCAGCCGCTGGCCGAGGCCCGGCCGGACGGCGCGGCCGCCGTTCTCCCGCGCGGCGATCGCCATGGCCTGCTCCTCGTCCCGCAGGAAGCCGTGGAAGACCTCGATCATGGCGTCGGCGAAACCGAGTTCGGCGGCCTGGACGTCCGCCCGCAGCTCGGAGCGGCGGCCGACCGCGGCGAGCAGGTACGGCGTGACCAGCACCAGCAGCAGCGGCGGGAAGGACACCGCCACGGCCACCACCAGGACGATCGAGACCAGCCCGACCACGAGGGCGCCGAGCAGCGAGAACACCGCCGCGATCCGGAACGCGATCACCGCCGCGATCCGGAACACCGCCCAGGCGATCCGGGCCGGCATCGAGTACCAGTAGCCCAGCAGGGTCGCCCAGGCGTGACCGCCGCGGTGGTGGCCCAGCTCATGGGCGAGCACGGCGGCCAGCTGGGCGTCGGGGAGGGTCTCCAGCGCGTACCGGGTGACGCCGACGATGTGGCCGGCGGCCGCGGTGGCGTTGACCGCCTTGTGGTCCTCGATCCACAGGTCGTACGTCGCCGGGTTCACCCCCGCCCTGGCGGTCACCTGGTGCCAGATCGGCTCCAGCCTGGTCAGCTCGGAGTGCAGCGCCGGACGCATCCGGAACAGGTAGCGGGCGAGGACCTTCTCCGTCGGGCGGTGGAAGACCAGCGCACCGGAGGCGATCCAGAGGCCGATCAGCACCAGGTTGAGCGGCTCCGGGAGGAGCAGCGAGACCAGCATCACCACCAGCAGGCTGCACAGGAAGTGCGGGAGCTGGAAGACCAGTTGGCCGACCGCGGTGGCGTCGGCGCCGCGCTGGCGGGTGGCCAGGTGGATCCGGCCGGTGTGCGGGTCGATGTCGACGGTGGGGTCGAGCGCGGGGGGCTGCGACGGGGCCGGCGGCGGGGCGAAGCCCTGGGCGGGGATGCGGGGCGGCTGCGGGGGGTGCTGGGGGTGGGCGGGGGGAGCGTACTGGGGCGGGACGGCGGCGGTGGGGTACTGGGGCGGAGGTGCCGTCGGGTACTGGGGGGCGGCGGTGGCGGGGTACTGCTGCGCTGGCGGGGCGGTCGGGTACTGCGGCGGCGGCGGTGCCGGGGTGGGGTACTGGGGAGCGGCCTGCGGATACTGCGGCGGAACGGTCGGGTGCTGCGCTGGGGGACCGGCGGGGTACTGGGGCGGCGGGGCGTCCGGGTAGGTCGGTTCGGTCATGGCGAGGTCCTCGGGGACGGGACGCGCGCGGCAGCGGCGTCCGTACGGTGGTGGACGGGTGTGAGGGAGCCGGGTCAGCCCAGGAACAGGGCGGTGACCAGCGGGAACAGGCCGACGCCGAAGGCGAGGACGCCGACCCGTACCCAGGAGTGCTTCCGCGAGACGATCAGACTGTTCTCCGCGAGCGCGGCGCGGACGGCCTCGGCGGCCAAGGCCTCGGTGTCGGCCAGGGCGTCGGCGAGCAGCCCCTGTTCGGCGGCCAGCCGGATGTCCCCGAAGTAGCCGAGCGGGCGGCCCGGGCGCCAGGTGCTGCGCCGGAAGCGGGGCAGTACCGCGAACAGCAGCGAGACCAGCGAGACGGCGATGCCCAGGCCGCCGAGGGCCAGCAGCACCGCGGCGGCGCCGGAGAGCTGCTGCGGCGCCCAGCCGTTGCCGGTGAGCAGGCCGCCGAGTACCCCGACGATGACGCCGAGGGCGGCGACCAGCACGGCGGCCTTGCTGTCCGCGCGGGCGATCTCGGTGCGCAGCTCGGCGAGCAGGGCGGTACCGGGCGGTGGCGGTGGCGGTGGCGGGCCGGGGGCGGGCGGGGCGGACACGGTGGGCCTCCTCGGGCTACGGCGACTTCACGGCGACTTCACGGCGACTTCACGGCGACTTCACGGCGACTTCAGGGCGCCGGCGGAGGATTGGGGCCCTTGTCGAGCCGGGGCGCGTCCGGGCCGGCGGGCCGGTGGCGCAGGATCGCTTCGAGCGCGGCCTTCGCGTCCTGCCGCGGGCCGTCCAACTCGAAGTCCTCCAGGGCGTTCTGGTCGAGCAGTCGCTGGATCAGGTGGAGCTGGCCCTGGACCAGCTCCTGCTGCTCGTCCTTGAGGTAACCGAGCGCCCGCGGCAGGTCCTCGGGGTGGGCGGCCACCTGGAGGGCCCAGGCGGTCACCCCGCCCTGCTCCAGGTGGTACTGGTAGAACTTCGCCTTCGCGGCGAGGACCTCGTTGGCCTCCTGGACCTGCCGGAGGGCGTGCGGGTGGGCCTGGGTGTCGAAGTGGTAGCCGCGCAGCCGCTCCTTCTGGTCGCGGGCGGCCTGGTCGAGGTCCAACTGGACGGCGCAGCGCACCCGTAGGCCCTCGGCCTCGGCCACCGGGTACTCGTCCAGTGCCTGCTGGACGGCGGACTCGGCCTCCGCGCTCCGGTCGGTGGTGAGGCCGCGGGTGACCGCCCGCATCCGCTGCCGGACGCGGGGGACGAGCAGGGCCGGGACGTCACCGATCCGGCTGGCCACCACCAGCTCCGGGGCCGTGACCTGCCAGTCGACCTCCACCACGGCCTCGAAGGCGCCGACGTCGTCCCGGCCGGGCAGCCGCTCCGTCATCCGCAGGTGGTGCAGGCCGAGGTCGACCTCGAACGCGGCCTGGTAGCCGCGGCCGACCAGATCGCTGAAGCCCGGGCGGTGCGGCGGCAGGAAGACCTGGTGCTCACCGGACGGGGTGGTCAGGACCAGGGCGGAGTCGGCCCGGGCGTCCGGCCGCTTGGGCAGGCCGAGCGCGCGGCCCAGCGGGTGGACCTTCAGGACCGGGTCGATGAGGTCGCCGGCGGGGAGGTCTGGGCGGTGTCGTGCCGACATGCGCGGGTGCTCCAGGATCGGGACGGGTCGTCGGTTCGGGTGGTGCGGTCTCAGCCGCCGGGCAGGGCCGGTGCCGCCGGGCCGCCGGTCGGGCCGCCACGGACGGTGCGGACCAGGTGGTCCAGCCGCTGGCGGTCGCGCTCGGTGACGGCCAGGTCGTCGAACAGTTCGGTGAGCCGTGCGGTGGTCTCCGGCTGGTCGGTGGCACCGATCAGCCAGCCGCGCAGCACGCCCAGGGCGGCGTCGCGGTAGCGGCGGTCGTCGAGTGCCGTACGCCACAGGGTGACCAGCAGCGAACGGACCGGCACGGGCTCGTCGGGCGCGGGCAGCACCGTGACGCTCAGTACGCCCCCCGGCTCGGGGCTCGGGCTGCGGGCGTACCAGTCGAGCAGCAGCGGGCTGCCGACCGCGGTGTCCTCGGTGCGCTGCGCGGCGGTCAGGAAGGTGGCCAGGGCCAGCTGCCGCAGCTGGCCCGACTCGGAGAGCCAGCGGACCAGGGCGCGCAGGGCCTGCTCGGCCTCGGCGGAGAGCAGCAGGAGTTCGGCGGCTTCCAGCAGGCCGAGCACCTGGAAGCGGTCGGGCTGCTCCGGCGGGTGCGTACCGGGCTGGAACCTGGCGGCGAGCTGGTCCAGCTCCTCGGTGCTCAGACGCTCGGCGGCCAGTGCGAAGGCCTCCAGGGCCTGGGCCGGCAGCAGCGGGCCGAGCAGGGCGTAGCAGCGGATCGCCGTCCAGCGACGGCGGGCGCTGTCGTCGCCGGCCCAGCCGCGCAGGATGCGCGGGACGGCGGCGGTGCCCGCGTGGTAGGCGAGGGCGAGGCTGTTGGCGGCCTGGAGGCAGAGCCGGAAGTCCTTGGCGCCGGACCAGGGGCCGAGCAGGCCGCTCATGGTGGCGGAGAGGTCGACGGAGGCCAGCAGGGCGGTGGTGGAGGCCACCCGGGTCCGCACCAGCGCGCGGGAGTCGGTGGCCAGGGCGTTCAGCCAGCCGGTGATCGCGGGGCGGGCCGAGGGGTGGCTCGTCCAGACCTCGCGCAGCAGGGTGGGGGAGGTGCGGGGGTCCAGGAAGGAGGCCATCCGCTGGGGGACCGGGCCCCAGGGGGTCTGTTCGGTCTCCTCGGTGAGTTCGGCGCGGGCGAGGGTCAGGCGGTCCTCGATCGAGCTGCCGAAGGGCGGGATGCCGTCGGGCTCCCCGGCGGTGCGGATCGTCTCCAGGCGGCGGAACAGCTTGTCGGCGGATTCGGCGGCGAGGGTGTAGGGGGCGTGGTCGAAGACGGCCAGGGAGATCAGGAAGGCCTTGTCGCGGAGGGGGAGTTCATCGCTGCCGAACCAGCGGCCGACCTGCTCCTGGACGATGCTGTGACCGAACTTGGTGAGGTCCGAGAGGTTGCCCGTTTCCGGCGAGTACTGGGCCAGCTTGACGGCGAACTCGGCCAGCTCCCGCATCGGCCGGGCTCGCGTCAGGAACTCCCGGACGGGGGCCAGGGTGAGCAACTCTTCGAGCCGTTCGGCCGGTTGGGACTCCAGCAAGGTGCCAAGGTGTTCGGCGAGCACTGCGCGGGGCTCGGGCGGCTCCCAGCTGACAGTGGGCAGTTCGCGCATCGCCGGAGAGCGGACGGTGGTGATGACCAGGTAGCTGTTCTGCTTGGTGAGGGTCTCGTGGAGGCGGTCGAGATCCGGTTGGCGCAGCGGGCGGGTGCGGGAGGTGGCGTAGTCGGCGAGGAGGTAGCCCTTGGCCTGTTCGACGCCGGTGAGCAGGGCCGCAGGGGAGACATCGGGGTCGAGGTTGCGGATCCGGCGGATGCCCAGCCAGGCCAACAGCATCAGTCCGGCGGAGCGGCGCCCGGTGCCGGCTCGGCCGGTGAGGATCAGAAGCCGCTGTTCGCGTAGTTTTTTGACAGTCTGCTCGAAGAGCAGCCCGCCGTAGAAGACCTTGACCAACGCGGCGATTTCCTCCGCCGGTACCTCCCCGGAGGCGTGCAGCGGTGCGCCGAGGGCGGAGCCGAACTGGTAGACCGTGGTCTTGGGGCCGGTGACGACGTCGCCGTGGACCTGGCCGCCGGAGACGGTGTGCCGGTCCCCGCCGACGAGGTCGCCGCCGAAGCCGGGGTTGCCGCCGGCGAAGAGGTAGTTGCGGCCGGCGAAGCCGTCCGGGACGTGCTCCAGCAGCTCCTGGACCGCCTCGAAGGCGTTCTGGGGCTGCTCGGGCGGGGCCTCCTGGAGCTCGTCCTGGTCGGAGACGGCGTCCGCCTCCGGGGTGGCCGTCACCGGTCACCGCCGACGGTGTTGCCGGTGTTGACGTCGCCGTGGACCTCGCCGCCGGAGACGATGTGCTGGTCACCGCCGATCAGGTTGCCGCCGAAGGTGGGGGTGCCGCCGAGGAACTGGAAGGTGGCGGCCTGCTGGGCGGCCTGGGGAGCCGGGGCGGCGGCCGGGACGGGCGCGGCGTGGGCGATCGGGGCGGCGCCGTAGGTGCCGGGGTCGGTGGTGGGCGCGGGTTCGCCGTGCAGCCAGGCCGGGAAGTCGCCCTCCTTGCCCTGGACGGTGACCCGGTGGAACGCCTCCGGGGCCAGTCCGCCGTGGCCGTGCCGGACGATGCCCTGGTAGAGCGCCTCGGAGACGGCGAGGACGCAGGGCCCGTCCCGGTGGCGCAGTGCCTCCCGCAGGGCGGTCGAGTCGAGCAGCCGGAAGGCCTGGTTGAGGTCCCAGCCGACGGCGCCGCCGAGGGCTCCGCCGAGTTCCTGGACGGCGACCTCGCCGGAGGCGAGCACGATCCGCAGCCGTACCCGGGCGCTGTCGGCGGCGAGGCGGTTGTTGGCGTGCAGCAGGGTGGGGGTCTCGTTGATCAGTGCGTGCAGCAGCCGGGCTTTGGGGACGGTGGGGCTGATCAGGGCCATCACGGAGTCGCCACGGTCCTCCAGGCGCTGTTCGGCGGGTTCGACCCCGGCGCTGCGCAGCGTCTCGTGCAGGACGGAGTAGAGCATGCGGCGCATGAAGGCCTGCTCGACGTCGTCCCGCCTGCCGAACTGCTCGATGTCCAGCAGCAGGATGGTGTGGTTCACCGGGTCGGTCATGGTCGCCTCTCGGTTCGTCGTCGCGGCTCAGCCTGCCCGTTGCGGGCGTCCTGGTGTGAGCGCCGTTGAGGTACTCGCTCTGTGACGGTGTGCACAGAACCCCTGTGCGGATCAGCGGAGTTGACCGGGCCTCCGGAGCAGGTCGGGGCGCGCGATGACCAGGGAGCGGCGGCTGGTGGCGACGATGCCGCGCTCCCGCAGGGACTTGAGCAGCCGGGCGACGGCCTCCCGGGAGGCGCCGACGGAGCCGGCCAGTTCCTGCTGGCTGAGCGGGACGGAGACCACGATGCCCTCGGCGGTGCGGCGGCCGTGGGTGCGGGCGAGTTCCAGCAGGAGGTCGGCGAGCCGTTCGCTGACGCTGAGCGAGGCGAACTTGAGCCGGTGGTGGTCGGCGGCGCGCAGCCGGTCGGTGGCGAGGGCGAGCAGCTGCATCGAGGCGGCGGGGGTGCGTTGGAGGTAGGCGGTGAAGGCGGCGCGGTCGACGGCGGCGGCCTCGACCTGTTCCAGCGCGGTGACGGTGGCGGCCCGGGGCCGGCCGCTGAGGGCGGCGGATTCGCCGACGATGTCGCCCGGTCCGCGCAGGGCGAGCAGGGCCTCGTACCCGTTCTCGGCGAGGGCGGTCACCTTGAGCCAGCCGTGCAGGACGAGCAGGACGTGGTCTGAGGGCTCGCCCTCGCGCAGGGCGGTGGAGCGCGCGGGGTAGGCGAGCCGGTGGCCGAGGGCGAGCAGGGCGGTGCGGTCGGCGTGGTCGAGCCGGGCCAGGAACGGCACCCGGTCGTCGAGGCCGTGGCCGGTGGCGGTGCCCGGTCCGCCCGGCGGCGTGTTGGCCATTGCTGATCAGCCCTCGTCGTCCTCGCCTCGGCGCGCTCGGGCCCGGGGCCGGGAGGGGCGGGCCGGGAGGGTTGAGCGCGGGCAAACAAGCTACCGGCGCAGCGGCGTCCGCGCCGGTGAATCCGTGAATTGCCCGTCATCCCCCGCGTGGGGGAGCCGGGCGAACCGCTCCGGCGGGGGAGGTGCGACGAGGGGTGGTCGCGGCAGGGTTCTCGGTGTCGGGATGACGGGGCTGACGAAGGGGGCCGGACATGAAGCGGGTACTGGGCGCGGTGGCGATCACGGCGGCGGTGGTGCTGGGGATGCAGGGGTGCCTGCCATTCTGGGAGTCGGACGAGCACCGGACGGTGAGTTACGGGGTGGCCGAGCAGGTCAAGGAGCTGGTGGTCGAGGCGGAGAACGGTGGCGTGGAGGTCACCGGCGCCGGGGACTCGGTGCAGGTCGTCGAGCGGCAGAGCTACCGGGGGAGCGCGCCGAGGACCACCCACGAGGTGAAGGACGGCGTGCTGCGGCTCGCGTACAGCTGCGACTCCTGCGGGGTCGGTTACACCGTGCGGGTGCCGGCCGGCACCAAGGTGCGGATCAAGGAGGAGAACGGCGGGGTGCGGCTGGCCGGGCTGGCCGCCGAGGTGGACGCCGCGGTGGAGAACGGCGGGGTCGAGGCGACCGGCCTGACCTCCCCGACGGCGCGCCTGAGCGCCACCAACGGCGGGGTGCGGGCCGACTTCGCGGCGGCGCCGACCGCGCTGGACGCCCGGGTCGGCAACGGCGGGGTGCGGCTGGCGGTGCCGTCCGGGGCGGCGTACGCGGTGACCGCCGAGGCGCGGGAGGGCGGCACGGACGTGGGCGTCCCCTCGCAGCCGGGCGCGGCGCACACCATCACCGCCCGGGCGGAGACCGGCGGTGTGACGGTCAGCGGTGTCTGACCGGGCGGTGCCGGACGTTCTGCCGGTAGGGCATGATCTTCTCCGCGGGGGCGGGTTCCCCGGGTACGGGGGAGGTACGACGGTGGAGCACGCGGCGCGTTGGCGGAGCCGCACGGCCGGGCTGAGCCCGTACGTGCTGGACACCTTCCTGGCGGTCTGCTCGGCGGGGGTGTCGCTCTGGTCGGTCTACAACGACGACACGGACTGGCCCTGGTGGGTGTACCTGCTGGCGGCGTCCACCGCGCTGTTCCTGCCCTGGCGGCGCCGGGCCACGCTGGCCCTGCTGATCCTCGGCAGCGCGCCCTCGCTGGTGCTGTCGGTGGTGGCGCACTCGGCGAACCCGCAGGTGCCGCTGTACGCGGTGATCGGGATGTACACGGTGGCGGAGCGCTTCCCGGACCGGCAGCGCTGGCCGGTGCTGGCGGTGGTGGTGGTCGCCAACGTGATCGGCACCCACTCGCCGAACGGCGCGCTGTTCAGCGTGCTCACCTCGGGCGGCTCCTTCGTCTTCGGCGCCCTGGTGCGCACCCAGCGGGAGCTGGCCCTGATGCAGGCGGAGCGGGCGCGGGAGGCCGGGGTGCGGGCGGCCAGTGACGCGGCGCGGGCGGTGGCCGAGGAGCGGGCCCGGATCGCCCGGGAGATGCACGACATCCTGGCGCACGCGGTGTCGCTGATGGTCATCCAGGCCGAGGCCGGGCCGCTGGTGGTGCGCGACAACCCGGACCGGGCGATCCGCGCCTTCGACACCATCGCCGACGCCGGCCGCGACGCGATGGTCCAACTGCGCCGGGTGCTCGGGGTGCTGAAGGACCCGGACGCCGAGCGGGAGCTGGCGCCGCAGCCCCGACTGGCCGAACTCGCCGACGTGGCCGAGCGGGTGCGCCAGGCCGGCCTGCGGGTGGACCTCGAACTCGCCGACGGGCCGGCCGGGTTGCCGGTGGACGTGGAGGCGGCCGCGTTCCGGATCGTGCAGGAGGCGCTGACCAACACCGTCAAGCACTCCGGGGCCGACCGGGTCGCGATCCGGGTGCGGTGCACCGGCGAGGTGCTGGAGGTGGTGGTCTCCGACAACGGCCGCGGGGTACCGCTGACCGCCGGCCGTCTGGTGGCCGGCTGGTCCGGTGGGCGCGGGCTGGTCGGCATCCGCGAGCGGGCGACGGCCTGCGGCGGCCGGGCCGAGGCCGGTCCGGGGCCGGAGGGCAGGGGTTTCCTGGTGAGTGCCCGGCTGCCGCTGGGGCCGGCGGGCGTGGTGGAGAGGGTGGGCGGATGACGCCGATACGGGTGGTGGTCGCGGACGACCAGGAGCTGGTGCGTGCCGGGTTCGGGATGATCCTGGACGCCCAGCCGGACATCGAGGTGGTGGCCGAGGCCTGCGACGGCGCCGAGGCCGTCGAGGCGGTGCGCGCGCACACCCCGGACGTGCTGCTGCTGGACGTCCGGATGCCGGTGATGGACGGCCTGGAGGCGGCCCGCCGGGTGTGCGCGGAGTTCCCGGCCACCAAGGTGATCATGCTGACCACCTTCGACGTGGACGACTACGTCTTCGACGCGCTGTACGCGGGCGCCAGCGGCTTCCTGCTGAAGGACGTCCGGCGGGACGACCTGGCGCACGGGGTGCGGATGGTGGCCTCGGGGGAGGCGCTGCTCGCGCCCTCGGTGACCAGGCGGCTGATCGGCGAGTTCGCCGCCCGCCGGCCGGGTGGCCGGGAGCGGGCGGTGCGGCCGCCGTCCAAGCTGCTGGAGCAGCTGACGGTGCGCGAGCAGGAGACGCTGCGGCTGATCGCGCGCGGGCTGTCCAACGCGGAGATCGCGGCCGAGCTGGTGGTCAGCGAGCACACCGTGAAGACCCACGTCAGCAATGTGCTGAGCAAGCTCGGGCTGCGCGACCGGGTGCACGCGGTGGTGTTCGCGTACGAGGCCGGGGCGGTGGTGGCGGGGGAGTCCTGAGCGACTCCCTCCTGAGGGGGAGGGGGCGGGTTCGCCGGTGCGGGCGATCCGCGACGAGGGGCCCGGCCGGGAGGCTCTGGGGTGTCGGAACGGACCCCGGACACCGCAGGAGATCGTCAGATGAACGCCACCTGGAACACCCGCCTCACCGCCTACGCCGTCGTCGGTGCCCCCGCCCTGATGGCCCTCTACGGCGGCATCCGCCTGGTCCCGGGCTCCCGCGAGCCCGGCCTCGGCTGGACCGCCGGGCACACCGCGATGTTCGCCGGCCTGCTGCTGTTCGCCCCGGTGCTGCTGGCCCTGCGCCGGCTGCTCGCCCCGCGCGGCACCACCGCCGGTCGGCTGGCCGCCAACGCCGCGCTGGGGACGGCGTTCGCGGGCCTGGCGGCCTCGCTGGTGCAGATCGGGATCGACCTGTGCGTCGGCCTGGCCGCGGCGGACAAGGCCGAGCAGGATCGGCTGTTCCAGCGGGTGCAGGACGTCCCCGGGGCGCTCCCGGCCGTCTACCAGGTCGGCCCGGTGCTGTTCTACGTCGGCCTGCTGGCGCTGCTGGTCGCGGCCTCGGCGGGCGCGGGGCGGGCGCTGCGCTGGTGGAGCCCGGTGCTGATGCTGGTGGGCACCGTCGCCAGCGGCGCCGACCTGGCCTTCATCCCGCTGGCCGCCGCCTGCTACCTGGTGGCGCTGTCCCCGCTGGTCCGGCCCTGCGTGGCGCCCCGTACGGCGCTGGCCTAGCCGACTGCCCGGCGGATCCCCGCGCTCGTCCGGAAGACCGGCCCGCCCTAGCTCATCCGGAAGACCGGCCCGCGCGGGGTGAACGGCAGGCCGGCTCCGCGCGGGACGAGGAAGGCGTGCTCGCGGCGCAGCCGCAGCACGTCGCACTCGCCGTCGGTGATCACCAGGACGGGCGCCCCGGGCGGGAAGTCCTCGGCCCGCTCCAGCAGGTCGATGCCGGGTTGGAGGACGGTGCCGCCGCGCCCGTGCACCCGCAGCCGTCCGGCGATCTCCTCGACCGGGAGGTACCCGGCGTCGTGCGGGGCGGCGTCGCAGTGCACCACCCGGGCGGCCGGGACGTCCCGGGCGGCGGCGTAGGAGGCGATCGCGCCGAGCGCCTTGCCGAGCAGCGTGCGGTCCATCGAGCCCGAGGTGTCCAGGACGACCCCGAAGGTGCAGCGCGGCACCTCCTCCTCGGGGTGGTAGCGGCCGGCCCGGGGGATGTCCGGGGTGGCGGACTGCCGACGGGCGGGGCGGGAGTAGCTGCGCACCGGCTCCGGACGCGGCACGAACTCGTCGAACCAGCGGGCCAGTAGGGCGTCCCAGGGGAGCGGCGGGTGGGCGAGTGCGCGGATCTCCTCGACCAGGCCGGCCGGGAGCAGGCCGCGTCCGCGCTGGTGCAGTTCGAAGCCCTGCTGGAGGCCGCGCCGGTAGAAGTCGTCCAGGTCCACGTAGTCCCGGGGCGTTCCCAACGGCTCGCCGAGGACGTCCGGGCGGTTCTTCCCGGCCAGGGTGGCGAGGCGGCGGATCCGGCGCTGGTCGCGGGCGATCCGGTCGTACACCTCCTCGGCCGACAGGCCCTTCAACTGCGGGTCGTGCAGCAGCCCGTCGGGCATCTCGCCGACGCCCATCTCCAGCAGCCAGCCGTTGATGACGTAGTCGGCGGCGACGTTGAACAGGAACGGGTCCCGCCCGCCGCGGCGCTCGCCGTGCCGCAGGGCGGCGTGCAGGATCTCGTGGCCGAGGATGAACCGCCACTCCTCGTCGCCGTAGTGGCGCAGCGGGTTGACGTAGATCTCGCCCACCTCGGCGTTGACGGCGGCCACGGCGATGTCGTGGGCCCGGGCGAGTTCGGCGTCGGCCACCACGGTGAGGCCGGCCGCGATGCCGCCGAGCAGCGGGTACGAGGAGACGAACCAGTTGAGCGCCCGGTTCCAGGGCCGCTCGGGCAGGCGTTCCCCGGTGGCGGCGTCGATCCGGCCGCCGGCCCGGTCCATCGCGGCGGACATGGTGCGGGTGAGGGCGGCCGCGAAGGCCGTCGGCCAGTCCTCGCGGGCCTGGCCGTGGCCGTGCCACTCGACCAGCAGCTGGTCGCGCTCGGCGGTGCCGGCCGCCCCGGCGGCGTCGAGCGCGGGCAGGCCGTCGCCGCGCCAGCGGGCGGCCAGCTCCTCCTCGTCGCCGCCCGGGTACTCCTGCGGGAGCGGGACCGGGGCGCGGCCGACCGGGAAGGTGGCGAGGAAGCGGTTGACCACCGCGCAGCGGGCGGCGGCCTGGTAGGCGTCGGGCTGGGGGCGGTTGCCGCGGGCGCCCGGGAGGTGGCCGAAGCCCAGGTGCAGCAGGCAGTGCGCCAGCACCCAGGCCCACTCCTCGGGTTCGGCCCGGCGGCGCCGGTTGACGTGCAGGGTGCCGTTGGAGTCGACCACCGCCCAGCCGTCCGGCGGGGCGGTGGTGCACTCCTCGGTGCGGCAGACGTCGGCCCGCAGCGCGGCGAGGGCCGGGTTGCGGCGCAGTAGCCGGACGCCCTCGTCGAAGGCCTCGGTGCCGGGGTCGGGCTTCTTCGCGGCGGCCTGGGCGCGCTTCACCGGCGGGCCTCGACCAGCCGGGGCATGTCCCGGGCGGCCTCGATCAGGAACCAGGAGGGCAGCACCGGGTTGCCGTCCGAGCCGTCGGCGATCACCGTCTGGGCGACCTCCACCGAGATCTCGGCCAGCTGCACCAGCAGCGACTTGGCCCGGAAGGCGGTCTGCCGCTGCGCCCCGGAGGCGTGTTCCTTTCCGGCGGGCAGCTCCTTGACCAGCCGGCCGCGGAAGGCGTCGGCCAGGTAGTAGAGCAGGTCGCGGTCCTCCAGCCGGTGCGGCCAGCGGGCGTCGCCCTTGAGGATGGCCTCCAGGCCGTAGGAGTTGCGGACGATCTTCGCGTAGCCGCAGAAGGCGATCGCGTGCTGCGGGCTGAGCAGCCCGTACGCGACCACCTTGAGGGTCCCCTCGTCCAGGGTGGGGCCGAAGGAGTGCAGCGCGTCGGAGAGCATGTGCCAGGCGCGCGGGGTGGAGAACGGCTCCTCGGTCTTGGGCGGGGCGGACCACAGGTGGTCGGGCCGGTCGGTGAGGTGGTCGAGGATCCAGGGGTGGATGCCGGCGTCGGCCGCCCAGCGCAGCCAGTCCTCGGCGCTGGCCCGCAGATGGACGTGGACCATGCGGTTGACCAGCGCGGACGCCATCGGCCGGGCGAGCGCGCCGTCGGTGGCGCGGTTCCCGGCACCGATCACGATGGAGCCGGGCGGCAGCTCGTAGGAGCCGATCCGGCGGTCCAGGATCAGCGAGTAGAAGGCCTTCTGGACGTCCGGCGAGGCCGCGTTCAGCTCGTCCAGGAACAGGCAGTACGGCTCGTCGCGGGCGATCTGCTCGGGCGGGCAGAACCGGGAGCGGCCCTCGGGGGTGAGCTGGGGGACGCCGATCAGGTCCTCCGGGGCGAGCTGGGTGCCGACCAGGCTCACGCACTCCAGACCGAGCGACTCGGCGAACGCCCTGACCAGGGAGGACTTCCCGATCCCGGGGGCGCCCCAGAGGAACACCGGGCGGACGGTGGCCAGGCCGAGCAGCAGCTCGGGGACCTGGACGGGCGAGACGCTGACTGCTCCCTGCACGGGGCTCCTTCGTGGCGACGGTGCGTGACCGGCCCAGTGTGCGGCGGGAGTTGGCCGGGCGCATCCGGATTTTCGGTGGCCCGGGCCGCCCGGCGCCCGTACCGTCCGGGGTATGAACGCGAAGCGCCCCCTGATCGCCGTGCTCACCGGCGCGGGCATCTCGACGGACTCCGGCATCCCCGACTACCGCGGCCCGCAGGGGCTCTGGCGCAAGGACCCGTCGGCCGAGGAACTGGTCACCATCGGCCCGTACCGGGACGACCCCGCGGTGCGTCGGCGGGCCTGGCGGATGCGGCTGGACATCGGCGCGTCGGCCGCCGAGCCGAACGCCGGGCACCGGGCGCTGGTCGACCTGGAGCGCTCCGGGCTGCCGGTGCGGGTGCTCACCCAGAACATCGACGGGCTGCACCAGCGGGCCGGCCTGACCGACCGAAAGGTGCTCGAACTGCACGGCAACGTCCGGGAGACCCAGTGCCTGCGCTGCCGGGTGGTCGGGTCGATGCCGGAGGCGCTGGCGCGGGTCGAGGCGGGGGAGCCGGACCCGGACTGCCGGGAGTGCGGGGGGATCCTCAAGCCGCGGATCGTGATGTTCGGCGAGAACCTGGATCAGCAGGTGCTCGGCCAGGCCGACGCGATCGTCCGGGCCTGCGACCTGTTCATCGCGGTCGGCACCAGCCTCCAGGTGTTCCCGGTGGCGGGGCTGCCGTACAACGCGGTGAAGAGCGGGGCGAAGCTGATCATCGTGAACGGCGAGGAGACGCCGTACGACGTGGCCGCGACCGAGGTGATCCGGGAGCCGATCTCCACCGCGCTGCCGGAGCTGGTGCGCAGGCTTGTCGCGGAAGGGGCGTAACGAAGGGGGGCGTAACGAAGGGGCGTAAGGACCCTTTACGGACGTACCGCATGCATACGATGATCTTCCCGGCTTCCCCTCACGGCCTGGAGTGATCGAGCGATGACGACGACGGCGAAGTTCGACCCCTGGTCGGCGGAGTTCGTGGCCCACCCGTACGACGCGTACGCCGAACTGCGCGAGCACGCGCCGGTGACGTACCACGAGCCGACGAACCAGTGGCTGGTCTCCCGCCACGAGGACGTCAGCGCCCTGCTGCGCGACCGGCGGCTCGGCCGCACCTACACCCACCGGTTCAGCCACCAGGAGTTCGGCCGCCCCGAGCCCGACCCGGCGCACGAGCCCTTCCACACCCTCAACGACCACGGGCTGCTCGACCTGGAGGCCCCCGACCACACCCGGATCCGCCGGCTGGTCTCCAAGGCCTTCACCCCGCGCATGGTCGAGGGGCTGCGCCCCACCGTCCGGCGGCTGGCCGGGGAACTGGTCGACGGACTGCTCGCGGCCGGCGGCGGGGACCTCGTCTCCGCCGTCGCCGAACCGCTGCCGGTCGCCGTGATCGCCGAGATGCTCGGCGTGCCGGAGGCCGACCGGCACCTGCTGCGCCCCTGGTCCGCCGACATCACCGGGATGTTCGAGCTCAACCCGAGCGAGGAGACCGCCCGCCGGGCCGTCACCGCGAGCACCGAGTTCTCCGACTACCTGCGCGCCCTCATCCGCGAGCGCCGGGCGGCCCCGGGCGAGGACCTGATCAGCGCGCTCATCCAGGCCCAGGAGGGCTCCGACGCGCTCAGCGAGCAGGAGATGGTCTCCACCTGCGTGCTGCTGCTCAACGCCGGCCACGAGGCGACCGTCAACACCACCGGCAACGGCTGGTGGGCGCTGTTCCGCCACCCCGGCGAACTCGCCCGGCTGCGCGGCTCGGTGGACGAACTGCTGCCCACCGCCGTCGAGGAACTGATGCGCTGGGACACCCCGCTGCAGATGTTCGAGCGCTGGGTGCTGGACGACGTCGAGGTCCGCGGCGTCACGATCCCGCGCGGCGCCGAGCTCGCCCTGCTCTTCGGCTCCGCCAACCGCGACCCGGAGCGCTTCGCCGACCCCGACCGCCTCGACCTCGGCCGCACCGACAACCCGCACATCACCTTCGGCGCCGGAATCCACTTCTGCCTGGGCGCCCCGCTTGCCAGACTGGAACTCACCGAGTCCTACGGCACGCTGCTGCGCCGGGCCCCGGGCCTGCGGCTGGTCCGCGAGCCCGAGTGGAACCCGGGCTACGTGATCCGCGGGCTCAAGGAACTGCTGGTCGAAGTCTGAGACCTGAGGGGGAGAAGGCCGTGGGCAAGGCGACGGGGGCACTGCTGGGGCTGGCGATCGGCGACGCGATGGGCCGGCTCACCGAGTTCCATGACGTCGAGCGGATCGCCGCCGACCACCCGGACTGGCGGCGGCTCCCGCTGCCGCAGCGGGCGCTGGTCACCGACGACACCCAGATGACGCTCGCCCTCGCCCGCGGCCTGCGCACCGCCCTGGCGCGCGGGCCGCTGACCCCGCTGCGGCTGGAGCGCCCGGTCCGCGAGGAGTTCGTCGACTGGTGGCGCTCCCCGGAGAACAACCGCGCCCCCGGCATGACCTGCCTGCGCGCCTGCGAGCGGCTCAGCCACGACGTGTACCGCTGGCAGCAGGCCAGCGACGTCGGCTCCAAGGGCTGCGGCGCCAACATGCGGGTCGCCCCGGTCGGGCTGATCCGCGAGCTGGACGCCGGCCAGCTCTCCGGCGCCGCCCAGCTGCAGTCCGCGCTCACCCACGGCCACCCGACCGCGCTCGCCGCCAGCGACCTCACCGCGTACGCCGTGCGCAAGCTCGCCGACGGCGTCCCGCCCGCCGGGCTGCCCGCGGTGCTGCGGGCGTACGCGCTGGCGGGCCGCGAGCGGTACGACGCGTTCTGGCTCGGCGACCTCGCCGAGCGCTGGTACGGCGCCTCCCCGCAGGCCGTCCTCGCCCGGGGCTGGGACGACTGCCTCAAGGTGCTCGACCAGCTGGAGGCAGCGCTCGCCGCACCCGACGTCGAGGCCGACCCCTGCCTGGCCACCGGCGAGGGCTGGGTCGCCGAGGAGGCCTTCGGCACCGGGCTGCTCTGCTTCCTGCTGCTGCCCGACGACCCGGTGGCCGCCGTCCGCCGGGCCGCCTACTCCAGCGGCGACTCCGACTCGCTGGCCTGCCTGACCGGCGCCTTCGCCGGCGCCCACCACGGCGAGGCGGTCTGGCCCCGGGAGTGGGTCGAGCGGATCGAGCACCGGGACGAACTGCTGGAGTTCGGCGCGCTCTGGGACTGAGCGGAACCCGGGGCGGGAGCGCCGCGTCGAAGGTCCATGACGAACCGCAGCACGCTCGGAAGCCACCGCCGTCGCCCGGCGGCGCTGCTCCTCGCCGCCGCCCTCGCCGCGCCGCTGCTCAGCGGCTGCGGCAGCACCGGATCCGCCGCCACCGGCGAACTGCGGTCCTCCGCGCCGGCCGGCCGGCCCGCGGTGGATCCGGCCCAGGTGGCCGCTACCGCCAAGAGCACCGACGCCTTCGGCCTGGACCTCCTGCACACCCTCACCGCCGACCCGGCCGGCGCCGGGCACAACCTGGTGGTCTCGCCCGTCGGGCTGGCCACCGTGCTCGGGATGCTGGTGCCCGGCGCGCGGGGCGCGACCGCCGAGGAGCTGGCCAGGGCCCTGCACACCGACCTCGACCCGAAGCAGTACGCGCTCGCGGTCGGGGCACTCGACCAGCGGACCGGCAACACCGACCTGCACCAGGCCGACGAGGTCTGGACGCAGCAGGGCTTCCCCGTGGAGCCGGACTACCTGGCGACGCTCGCCGCCGCCTTCGACGCCGGAGTGCACACGACCGACTTCAAGAAGGACCCGGACGGCAGCCGCAAGGCGGTCAACGCCGCCGTGGAGAAGGCCACCGAGGGGCGGATCAAGGACCTCTTCCCCCCGAAGGCGATCAATCCGGACACCCGGCTGGTCCTCACCGACGCGCTCCACCTCAAGGCGAAGTGGGCCTCGGAGTTCAAGCCCGCCCACACCGAGGACCGCCCGTTCCACAAGCTCGACGGCTCCACCCCGCCCGTCCCGCTGATGAGCCAGACCGGCGGGTTCAAATACGCGGACGGCTCCGGCGGGATCGTCGGCGAGCCCTGGCAGGCCGTCGAACTCCCGTACGCGAGTAGCAACTTGGCGATGGACCTGATCGTCCCCGCGCAGGGCGGCTTCGCGGCCTTCGCCAAGGGGCTGGACCAGCCACAGCTGGACCGGATCCTCGGCGCCCTCGCCGAGCAGCCCGTCGACCTCCAGCTGCCGCGCTTCCACTTCGACACGTCCAACGAGCTCACCCCCGCGCTGCGCTCGCTCGGCGTCCACGCGGCCTTCGACAAGGCCGACTTCGGCGGCATCGCCAAGGAGCCCCTCGCCGTCAGCACGGTGGTGCAGAAGGCCACCATCGAGGTCGACGAGGGCGGTACGGTCGCGGCGGCCGGCAGCGGCGCCGGGCTCGCCGGGGCGGCGGCGCCGTCCCCGCGTCAGACCGCCCAGCTGCACATCGACCGGCCGTTCCTGTTCCTGATCCGGGACACCGCCACCGGGCGGCCGCTGTTCCTCGGTCAGGTCACCGATCCGCAGGCGAAGTAGCTACCAGGCCGGGTAGCGCCCGCCGAGCGCCGGGTGGCCCGGGTCGCGGCTGCCGAACAGCACCAGCAGGTCGTCCGCGACCGTCAGCAGCTCGGCCCGGCCCTCGACGGCCCCCGCCCAGTCGGCGGGCAGCGCCGAGGCGCCGTACGCGGCCCCGACCAGGTTGCCGCAGACCGCGCCGGTGGAGTCGCTGTCCCCCGAGTGGTTCACCGACAGCAGCAGCGCGGTGCGCACCGGGTCCGGGTCGAGGGTGGCCGCCAGCAGCGAGTGCACCGCGATGCCCAGGCACTCCTCGGCGATCCAGCCGAGCCCGACCCGCTCCACGGTGTCCGCCGAGGGCTCGGCCTCCTGGGCCAGTCGCACCGCCCGGGCCAGCGCCTGGACGGTCTCCTTGGACTTCGGCAGTTCGCGGATCTGCTCCACCGTCTCGCCGACCGCCGCCCACGGCTCCGTCCCGGCCGCCAGCCGCTCGACCAGCGCCGCGAAGGCGCCGGCCGCGAGGTAGCCGGTCGGGTGCCCGTGGGTGAGCTGGGCGCACTGCACGGCCAGCCCGAAGGACTGCTCGACACCGAGCCGGGCCAGCCCGAACGGCGCCGCGCGCATCACCGAACCGCAGCCCTTGGAGCCGGGGTTGATCGGCCCCGGACTCCCGATCGGGGACGGCGCCTCGAACACCGGGTGCTCGGACACCCCGCTCAGACAGGCGTTGCCCGGCGCCCGCCGGGCGTACAGGAACGGCCGGCCGAGCAGCCAGCCGTCGTACGGGCGGGGCTGCGGCCCGGCGTCCGGCTCGGGCTGGTACTGGGTGCGCAGCCAGCGCCGGTAGGCGCCGTGCACGGCCTCCGGCACCGAGCCGCCGCCGCCCGACCAGCCGCGGACGAACCCGCGGATCAGGCCCTCGGCGGTGAACAGCGTCATCTGGGTGTCGTCGGTGACCTCCACCGGCCCGGTGCTCCCGGACGGCAACGCGGTCACGCCCTGCGGACCGAACCGGTCCCGGATCTGGTGGAGCTGCTGGAACTCCACCGGCCAGCCCAGTGCGTCGCCGATCGCGCCGCCGAGCAGCGCACCGCGCACCCGGTCCCGGTATCCCGACTCCGCCGCGGACTCCGTCACGTCGAATCCCCCTTCGTTCGTGGCGGGGTCGTTTCTATCAGGCGCGGCGTCAGTTGTGGATCTCGCCCCGCCCGTGCAGCGCGGCGCGGTCGGCCGCGGCCCGCCCGGCCGCCCAGCCCTCGCCGTCGCTGACCCGGACCCGCTGCGAGACCAGCTTCGGGAACAGCCGGCCGACCTCGTCGTCCACCGCCGCCGAGCGGGCGGCCAGCGCGGGCAGCAGCCGCTCGTCCGGCAGCAGTTGCTCCTCGGTGCCGTCCTCGCGCAGGTGCCGGCCGGCCGCGGCGGCGCTGGTGGCCCGCTCGGTGGCGGCGGTCAGCCGCTCGCGGATCCGCGCCGCGTAGGCGACCAGGAAGGACTGCCGGAAGGCCTTGCTGCGGGAGTCCTTGCCGGAGCCGGCCTTGTTGAGCGCGTGGGTGGCCTGGACCAGCAGCGAGGTGTAGAGCAGCTCGACGCCGTCGAGGTCCCCGTCGAAGCCGATCACGGTGCAGAAGCCGTACTCCTTCGCCCACACCACCCGGCACCGGTTGGCCACCGCGACCGCGTCCAGCAGCATCGTCTTGGGGCCCTCGTACGGGTTGTCCACGCCGATCCGCAGCGCCGCCGGGGTGTCCCGGTCGGCCGCGGCGGCGGCCAGCAGCGCCCCGTCGATGCTGTGCTGGGCCATCAGCTGCTGGGCCTTGGCGGTCAGCGCCTCGGCCTCCTCCGGGAACTCGGTGGACTCGGCCTTGGCCAGCAGGGCCCGGATCCGGGCCAGCATCCGCGGCTCGCCGGCCGATGCCCCGCGATGCCGCGGTCCGGTGGGGCGCCGCACCGGACCGGGCTGGCCGGACTGCCCCGGCGCGGGGCCGACCGGCGCGATCGGGGGCAGTCGGCCCCAGCTGCGCAGCAGCTCCAGGAGGGTGGTGGCGAGCGCGAAGCGGTCCAGCCGGTGCCGGTGGGCGAAGGCGCCGAGGTACTGCTCGTCGGCCGGCCACCAGACCTCGGCCTCCAGCTCGCGCAGCTGCTCCTGCCAGCGCCGGTCCAGGACCGCGACGGGGTGGCGGCGGCCCTCGGCGGCGATCAGGTCCACCGCGAGCGCCAGGTGGACGGGGGTCAGCCCGCGCCGCACCACCCGCACCAGGTCCGCCGGGCGCCACCCGGCGGACCAGCAGCGGCCCACCGCGGTGTCCGCGTACCCGAGCAGCGCCCGGCTGACGGCCGGCCACTGCCCGGCCGAGGCGGCCAGCAGCGAGGCCCCGGTGTCCAGGGCGAGGTCCAGTGCGTCGTCGGGGGCGGTGAGCACCGAGCGCACCGCCTGCTCCAGCAGCGGCCCGGCGTTCCCGTCGCCCTGCTGCGCGCGCTTGCCCACGGTGTCCCTGCTCTCCTCGACGGTCCCGCCCCTCCGGCCCATGATGCCGGAGGGGCGGGCGAGGCGGTCCTACCGCTCGATGGCCTTGGCCATGATCTCCGGCACACGGTCCAGCAGCTTGGCGGCCGCCAGCCGGATGCCGAGGGTGGCGACCAGGGCGCCGTAGAGCGGGCCCAGCAGCAGCAGCGGCCAGGTCGGCCCGTCCGAGTCGAGCGCCCACAGCAGGTAGCCGCCGACCGGCAGGGCGAGCACCGCGACACCGAGCATCGAGCCGAACTGGTTGAGCAGGATCAGCCCGCCCTGCCCGGGGGCGGCGTTGCGCATCGGGTTGCTGTCGGCCGGCATGGTGTACGGCGCCAGCACGCTGAACACCGAGCCGAGCGCGATGCCGCAGCCGAGCACCGCCACCGCCAGGCCGACCGCGGACGGCAGCTCGGCCCACTCGCCGGTGGCGGCGGCCAGCACCAGCCCGAGCACCAGCGCGACCGGGACGGCGTACGACAGCACCGCGTACGCCCGGCCGCGCAGCTCGTCCCGGGCGTCGGCCGGGGTGCGCAGGGTGGCGGCGACCATCCAGAACGCCGAGCCGTCCATGCCGAACAGGTTGAGCATCTGCAGCCCGAGGAACGTCCCGGTCATCGCCAGCAGGTAGACGCTGGACCAGCCCTGGACCATCGACAGCACGCAGATCACCAGGGTCATCCCGACACTGGTGAACAGCGCTGCCTTGGCCCGCGGCTCGCGCCAGGCGTACCGCAGGTGGCGCTGCATCACCGCGCCGGTGCGGCCCTCCGGCAGGAAGCGCCAGCCGCGGCCGTTCTCCACCCCGCGGGCCACCTCCAGGGTGGAGGAGTCGGCGGTCACCATCAGCTGCTGCAGGCTGCCGCGCCACCAGCGCAGCAGCAGGACCAGCAGCGCGGCGGCCGCGGCCAGCTGGAGCAGTGCCACCGCGTACTCGCCCTCGCCGACGCTGCGGGGGGCGTCCGCCGCGCTGACCGGCGGGATCCAGCGCAGCACCGCGGCGATCGGCTTGAGCGGGCTGAGGTCGAGGTCCTGGCCGTGCCGGCGGCCGAAGATGCTCTGCGAGCCGATGTTGGCGGCCTGGACGAGCAGCGCGAAGGCCAGTCCGCCGAAGATCGCGAAGTCCTTGCCGCGTCGGCTGGAGAGCATCCGGGCGTTCCCGGCCGCGACCGCCCGGGACAGCGTGACCAGGCAGAGCAGCGCGAGCGGCACGGCGACCACCGCGGTGGCGGCCGCGCCGACCCCGGCCGCGCCGGACAGCACGGCGCCGGTCACCAGCACCAGGCTGATCAGCGGACCGGGCCCGATCAGCGCGGCCAGCAGCGAGCCGCGCAGCAGCGGGCCGGGCCGCAGCGGCAGCATGGTGAGCCTGGTCGGGTCGGCGCTCTCGTCGCTGGAGAACAGGAACAGCGGCAGCGCGGCCCAGCCCAGGGTGAGCACGCCGAGCAGCATCACCCCGGTGTCCCCGGAGCCGGCGTAGCGCCCGTTCAGCATCGCCATGCCGAAGGCCATGCCGCCGGCCACGACCAGGCCGAGGACGCCTCCGATGACGTACACGGCGGTCCGGCCGGGGCTGCGCCGCAGCCCGTTGCGCAGCAGCCGCAGCTTGAGGGACACCAGGCCGCGGACCACCGTCCGCCCGTCGGGCACCATCGCGGCGGCGCTCATGCCCCCAGCTCGCTCGTTCACCGGGCGCCGCCGGAGTGTCCGCCGCCGAGCCAGCCGAGGGACTGGCCGTCGTCCTCGCGGACGCCGACCAGCTCCAGGAAGGCCTCGTGCAGGCTGCGCGCGCCGCGGACGGAGTCCAGCGGGCCCTGGGCGATCACCCGGCCCGCGTTGACCACGGCCACCCAGTCGCAGAGCTGCTCGACCAGTTCCATCACGTGGCTGGAGAAGACCACGGTGGAGCCGGCCGCCGCGTACCGCTTGAGCACGCCGCGGATGGTCTGGGCGGAGACCGGGTCGACGCCCTCGAAGGGCTCGTCCAGGAACAGCACGTCGGGGTTGTGCAGCAGCGCGGCGGCCAGGCCGATCTTCTTGCGCATGCCGGTGGAGTAGTCGGCGACCAGCTTGTCGGCGTCCCGGCCGAGGTCCAGGACGGCCAGCAGCTCCTCGGCGCGGCGGTCCACCTCGGCGGCGGGCAGGCCGCGCAGCCGGCCGGTGTACTGGAGCAGCTCGCGCCCGCTGAGCCGCTCGAACATCCGCAGGCCCTCGGGCAGGATGCCGATCCGGGCCTTGACCGTGACCGGGTCGGCCCACACGTCGGTGCCGTGCACCAGCACGGTGCCCTGGTCGGGCCGGAGCAGTCCGGTGACCATGGACAGCGTGGTGGTCTTGCCCGCGCCGTTCGGCCCGACCAGGCCGAAGAACGCCCCGGTGGGCAGCTCCAGGCTGAGTCCGGCCACGGCGGCCTGGTCACCGAAGCGCTTCCACAGTCCTCGGATGCTGACGGCGGACGGGGTGTCCGGTCCGCCGGGGCCGACGGGGGTCGATTCGGAGGGCGACGCTGACGCCATGGCGGCCTTCTGTCTGTGGTGGTGGGTGGACGCACGGATGGACGTGAGGATGGTCGGGCGATGGCTGGGGAGCCCAGCGTGGCACCGCCCGTACGGGCTGTCGCCCGCTTTGAGCATCCTCTGAGGCTGTCCGCCGAACGAGTGAGGCGCGCCGCCCGGCGGCCGGCTTTCGGGAGCCGCCGGTCCGGTTCGGCAACTACTCAGTTCCCTTGTTCGTCCTGCACTATGAGGAGCAGTGAGCGCGGGGGTGCCGCGGGGCCGGGAGGTGGCGGATGTCCGTTCAACCGTGGGGCCAGCACGGTCCCGCCGATCGGTACGGCCGCGGGCCGGCTGTCGGCGGCTGGCAGCCCGCGCCGCCCCCGCAGGCGGCGATGCGGGCGAGCCACGCGGACCGGGACCGGACGGTGGACGTGCTGAAGGCCGGGTTCGCCGAGGGCCGGCTGTCCGCCGAGGAGTACGGGCAGCGCCACGAGGCCGCGGCCCGGGCGGTCACCTACGGCGAGCTGGCCGCCCTGGTGGCCGACCTGCCGTCCGGGCCGATGCCGGCGCCGCTGCAGGCCGCGCAGCCGGTCCCGGCGACCTTCCTGGTCCCGCCGCCGGTGCCGCAGGCCCGCCCCACCAGCGTGCTGGCGGTGGTCTCCCTGGTGTGCAGCCTGACCTTCGTCCTCGCGGTGCCCGCGGTGGTGACCGGCCACATCGCCCGCGCGCAGATCCGGGACCGCAACATGGACGGGGACTGGGCGGCCGTCCTCGGTCTGGTGCTCGGCTACCTGGGAAGCTCCTTCTGGTTCCTGATGATCCTGTTGGCCTTCGCTTAGGGCGTGTCTGACAGTTCGCGTCGGATCAGCACGCGGCGTCGCGCGCCCGGCGGGAACTGTCAGACACGTCCCAGGGCCCGCGCCCCCGCTGGCGGCCGTCCGCCGACTGTGGTAGAGCGGGTGGAGGGCGGCCCGACACCGGCCGGTCGCGTACGGGACACCGGGGCGACACCCGGCCGAAGGCCACGACCTGCGGCGTTGCATTTGTTTTGACCGAGCCCCATGCGCTAGGTACGCTCTGACCTTGTGCCTGGGGTGTCCCCGGGTCCTTGTGCGTGCATGCACACCGGTCGCCGCGCCGAGCCGGAGCGCTTCCCAGCGCGCCGCGCGTAGAGCGCCGTCGCTGTACAGCAGCCATGGGATTCCGTGACGGAAAAGCCCAACACACCCGACCGCGTGGGTCGACCACGGGGTCGTGTGCGAGGGAACACCGCAGGTTAGTTCCACCAAGCCTTGGCACACAGAAAACGGAGAAACGGTGCCTACGATCCAGCAGCTGGTCCGAAAGGGCCGGCAGGACAAGGTCGAGAAGAACAAGACTCCCGCGCTGAAGGGCTCCCCGCAGCGCCGTGGGGTCTGCACGCGTGTGTACACGACCACCCCGAAGAAGCCGAACTCGGCTCTCCGCAAGGTCGCCCGTGTGCGCCTCACCAGCGGGATCGAGGTCACCGCTTACATCCCGGGCGAGGGCCACAACCTGCAGGAGCACTCCATCGTGCTGGTTCGCGGTGGTCGTGTGAAGGACCTTCCTGGTGTCCGCTACAAGATCATCCGCGGTTCGCTCGACACCCAGGGTGTCAAGAACCGCAAGCAGGCTCGCAGCCGCTACGGCGCCAAGAAGGAGAAGTAAGAATGCCTCGTAAGGGCCCCGCCCCGAAGCGCCCGGTCATCATCGACCCGGTCTACGGCTCCCCGGTCGTCACCCAGCTGGTCAACAAGATCCTGCTGCACGGCAAGCGCTCCACCGCCGAGCGGATCGTCTACGGCGCCCTCGAGGGCGTCCGTGAGAAGACCGGCTCGGACCCGGTCGTCACGCTGAAGCGTGCGCTGGAGAACGTCAAGCCGGCCCTCGAGGTCAAGTCCCGCCGTGTCGGTGGCGCGACCTACCAGGTTCCGGTCGAGGTCCGTCCGGGCCGCGCCAGCACCCTGGCGCTGCGCTGGATGGTCGGTTACTCCCGCGCCCGTCGCGAGAAGACCATGACCGAGCGCCTGATGAACGAGATCCTCGACGCCAGCAACGGCCTGGGCGCTTCCGTGAAGCGTCGCGAGGACACCCACAAGATGGCCGAGTCCAACAAGGCCTTCGCGCACTACCGCTGGTAGTCCGTACCCCGTCACTAGACAGAGAGAGAACGAGCCACAATGGCTGCAACCTCCCTTGACCTCGCCAGGGTCCGCAACATCGGGATCATGGCGCACATCGACGCGGGCAAGACCACCACCACCGAGCGGATCCTGTTCTACACCGGTGTGTCGTACAAGATCGGTGAGGTCCACGATGGCGCTGCCACCATGGACTGGATGGAGCAGGAGCAGGAGCGCGGCATCACGATCACGTCGGCCGCGACGACCTGTCACTGGACGGTCGACGACGTCGACAACACCATCAACATCATCGACACCCCGGGTCACGTCGACTTCACCGTCGAGGTTGAGCGCTCGCTGCGCGTCCTCGACGGCGCCGTGACGGTGTTCGACGGTGTCGCCGGTGTCGAGCCCCAGTCCGAGACCGTGTGGCGGCAGGCTGACCGCTACGGCGTCCCGCGCATCTGCTTCATCAACAAGCTGGACCGCACGGGCGCGAACTTCTTCTTCTGCGTCGACACCATCGTGGAGCGCCTCGGCGCCACCCCGCTGGTGATGCAGCTGCCGATCGGTGCCGAGGCGGACTTCAAGGGCGTTGTCGACCTTGTCCGCATGAAGGCGCTGGTCTGGTCCGCCGAGGCCGCCAAGGGCGAGATGTACGACATCGTCGACATCCCGGCCGACCTCCAGGACCAGGCGGCCGAGTACCGCGAGACGCTGATCGACACCGTCTCGAACGTCAGCGACGAGATCATGGAGCTCGCCCTGGAGGGCGAGGAGATCCCGGTCGAGCTGCTGCAGGACGCGATCCGCAAGGGCACCCTGAACTCGGACTTCACCCCGATCTTCTGCGGTACCGCCTTCAAGAACAAGGGCGTTCAGCCCCTGCTCGACGCGGTCGTCAAGTACCTGCCGTCGCCGCTGGACATCGAGTCCGTCGAGGGCACGAAGCCGAACGACCCGGAGACCAAGATCTCCCGCAAGGCTTCGGACGACGAGCCGCTGGCCGCGCTGGCGTTCAAGATCATGTCCGACCCGCACCTGGGCAAGCTCACCTTCGTCCGGATCTACTCCGGCCGCCTGGAGTCCGGCACCTCGGTGCTGAACGCCGTCAAGGGCAAGAAGGAGCGCATCGGCAAGATCTACCGCATGCACGCGAACAAGCGTGAGGAGATCGAGTCGGTGGGCGCCGGCGACATCGTCGCCGTCATGGGCCTGAAGCAGACCACCACCGGTGAGACGCTGTCCGACGAGAAGAACCCGGTCATCCTGGAGTCCATGGACTTCCCGGCCCCGGTCATCCGCGTCGCGATCGAGCCCAAGTCCAAGGGTGACCAGGAGAAGCTGGGTGTCGCCATCCAGCGTCTCGCCGAGGAGGACCCGTCCTTCCAGGTCAACACGGACGAGGAGACCGGCCAGACCATCATCGCGGGTATGGGCGAGCTGCACCTCGAGGTGCTGGTCGACCGTATGAAGCGTGAGTTCAAGGTCGAGGCCAACGTCGGCAAGCCGCAGGTCGCGTACCGCGAGACGATCCGTCAGGCCGTCGAGCGCATCGACTACACCCACAAGAAGCAGACCGGTGGTTCCGGTCAGTTCGCCAAGGTGCAGATCGCGATTGAGCCGCTCGAGCAGGCCGAGGGCTACGAGTTCGTCAACAAGGTCACCGGTGGCCGCGTCCCGCGCGAGTACATCCCGTCGGTCGACGCCGGTTGCCAGGAGGCCATGGAGTTCGGTGTCCTCGCCGGCTACCCGCTCCAGGGCGTTCGCGTGAGCCTGCTGGACGGCCAGTCGCACGACGTCGACTCGTCCGAGCTCGCGTTCAAGATCGCCGGTTCGATGGCCTTCAAGGAAGGCGCGCGGAAGGCCAAGCCGGTCCTCCTCGAGCCGATGATGGCCGTCGAGGTCACCACGCCCGAGGACTACATGGGCGACGTGATCGGCGACATCAACTCTCGCCGTGGCCAGATCCGGTCCATGGACGAGCGTCACGGTGCCCGCGTCGTCACGGCGCTGGTGCCCCTCTCCGAGATGTTCGGCTACGTCGGTGACCTGCGCAGCAAGACCTCTGGTCGCGCGAGCTACTCGATGCAGTTCGACTCGTACGCCGAGGTCCCCAAGGCCGTGGCTGAGGAGATCATCGCCAAGTCCAAGGGCGAGTGACGTCCCGATATTCGGGATGATTCACACCCCTTAGGCTGTTAGGAGGCGACTCGGGAGGATCCGTCCGGATCCTCCCGGGCCCTCCGGCCCCCCACCCACGGGAGGGTGCGAAGTGCCTCGGGCACCCGTACCGGGCCCGTAACCAAAGACCAACTGACGTCAGCACGGCGTACAGGAACTGTCCTCAGGAGGACTCAGTGGCCAAGGCGAAGTTCGAGCGGACGAAGCCCCACGTCAACATCGGCACCATCGGTCACATCGACCACGGCAAGACCACGCTGACCGCGGCCATCACCAAGGTGCTGCACGACGCGTACCCGGAGATCAACCCCTTCACGCCGTTCGACCAGATCGACAAGGCCCCGGAGGAGCGTCAGCGCGGTATCACCATCTCGATCGCGCACGTCGAGTACCAGACCGAGGCGCGTCACTACGCCCACGTCGACTGCCCGGGTCACGCTGACTACATCAAGAACATGATCACCGGTGCGGCCCAGATGGACGGTGCGATCCTCGTCGTCGCCGCCACCGACGGCCCGATGCCGCAGACCAAGGAGCACGTCCTCCTGGCCCGCCAGGTCGGCGTCCCCTACATCGTCGTCGCCCTGAACAAGGCCGACATGGTGGACGACGAGGAGATCCTGGAGCTCGTCGAGCTCGAGGTCCGTGAGCTCCTCTCCGAGTACGAGTTCCCGGGCGACGACCTGCCGGTCGTCCGCGTCTCCGCGCTGAAGGCGCTGGAGGGCGACAAGGAGTGGGGCGAGAAGCTCCTCGGCCTGATGCACGCGGTCGACGAGGCCATCCCGACCCCGGCCCGCGCCGTGGACCAGCCGTTCCTGATGCCGATCGAGGACGTCTTCACGATCACCGGTCGTGGCACCGTCGTCACCGGTCGCATCGAGCGTGGCATCCTCAAGGTCAACGAGACTGTCGACATCATCGGCATCAAGGAGACCAAGACCACCACCACGGTCACCGGCATCGAGATGTTCCGCAAGCTGCTCGACGAGGGCCAGGCCGGTGAGAACGTCGGTCTGCTGCTCCGTGGCATCAAGCGCGAGGACGTCGAGCGCGGCCAGGTCATCATCAAGCCGGGTTCGGTCACCCCGCACACCGACTTCGAGGCCCAGGCCTACATCCTGTCGAAGGACGAGGGTGGCCGCCACACCCCGTTCTTCAACAACTACCGCCCGCAGTTCTACTTCCGTACCACGGACGTGACCGGCGTCGTGACCCTCCCCGAGGGCACCGAGATGGTCATGCCGGGCGACAACACCGGCATGACGGTCGCGCTGATCCAGCCGATCGCCATGGAGGAGGGCCTGAAGTTCGCCATCCGTGAGGGTGGCCGCACCGTCGGCGCCGGCCAGGTCACCAAGATCATCAAGTAATTGATGTTCTGACCTGCCTGCCCCGTCAGGCTTGTCCGAAGGGCCCCACGCACCCTCGCGGTGCGTGGGGCCCTTCGGCGTCTCACCCGGCGCTCACCTGGGCGCCCTTCTCTCACGGGCGGCTCATCGCCGGCTGTTATGGTCGGCTCACCAGCCAGCCCCGCCGTCGCGGAAAGTGGGACCAACGCATGTCTACGGCACCGCTGTTGTCGGTCGTGATGCCGATCTACAACGAGCAGGAGGCGCTCCCGCTGACGGTCGAGCGGCTGCGTCCGATCCTGGACGGGCTGGGAGTCGACTACGAGGTCGTCGGCGTCGACGACGGCAGCCGGGACGCCACACCCGTGCTCATGCAGAAGATCCGGCAGGACTGGCCGGAGTTCCGCATCGTCCGCTTCGCCCGCAACTCCGGGCACCAGGCCGCGCTCACCGCCGGAATCCACCGCGCGGTCGGCGACTACGTGGTGAGCATCGACGCCGACCTCCAGGACCCGCCGGAGAAGATCCCGGAGATGCTCGCCCTGGCCCGCGAGCAGAGCCTCGACGTGGTCTACGGCGTACGCGGCGACCGCGGCACCGACACCGCCTTCAAGCGGCGCACCGCCGGCGCCTACTACTGGCTGATGCGCCGGCTGGTCGGCAAGCGGATGCCCAACCAGGCCGGTGACTTCCGGCTGCTCAGCCGCGCCGCCGTGGACGCCCTCAAACAGCTGCCCGAGCACCAGCCGGTGTACCGACTGCTGGTGCCCTGGCTCGGCTTCCCCAGCGGCGAGGTGGTGTACGTCCGCGAGGAGCGGGTCGCCGGCGGCACCCACTACCCGCTGTCCAAGATGGTGCGGCTCGCGCTGGACAGCATCACCAACTTCTCCGCCGCCCCGCTGCGACTGGCCACCTACCTCGGCCTGGTCAGCTTCGTGGTCTGCATCGGGCTCGCGATCCACGCCACCGTCTCGTACGCGCTCGGCTCGACGGTGCCCGGCTGGTCCTCGCTGTTCATCGGGATGCTCTTCCTCGGCGGCGTGCAGCTGATCTGCGTCGGACTGCTGGGGGAGTACGTCGGCCGGATCTACTCCGCGGTGCAGAACCGCCCGACCTACTTCGTCGGCTACGACTCGGCCGAGGACGACGAGCGGGGCCGGGGCCGGTGACGCTCACCGAGGAGCCCGCCGGGCCCGCCCGGGGGACCCGCCGCCAGCTGCCGTCCTTCCTGGTCATCGGCGTCCTCAGCACCGTCTTCTACCTCGGGCTGTTCGTCCTCGCCCGCTGGTTCACCGACCCGCAGGCGGCGAACCTGATCGCGCTGGCCGTCAGCGCGGTGGCCAACACGGCGGCCAACCGCCGCTTCACCTTCGGGGTGGTCGGCTCGCGGGGGATGGTCCGCGACCAGCTGCAGGGCGCGGTGGCCTTCCTGATCGGGCTCGGCCTCAGCTCCGGGGCGCTCGCCCTGCTGGACCGGGTGGTGCCGCACGCCTCCCGGCCGGTGGAGGTGGGCGGGCTGGTCGTCGCCAACGGCCTGGCCACGGTGGCGCGGTTCGTGCTGCTGAAGGTCTGGGTCTTCCGCGGCCGGGAGTCCGGGGCCACGGACGCGTGATCCCGGGCCGCCACCCCGGTCGGTTCGCGGACGGCCCGGCCGCCCCTGGGCCGACCGGCGTAGCGGCGCCCTCGGTATGCTGGGCCCTCGTAGCCTGCCCGCAGACGGTAGATGAAGTCCGGACCCGGTAGGGGAGACGGGCGGCAGGGACTTGACCGGAGGGGCACGGCACCGTGTCGACCGTACACAGCTCGCCCGACAGCGGGCTCCAGAGTCCGACCGCGCCGCCGGGGCCGCCGGGCCCGCCCGCTGACGGACGGCCGCGGCGCAATCCGCTGGTGCTGGCCGGCGGAGTCGCCCTGTCCTGGCTGGTGCCGGCCGGGCTGGTCGCGGTGCACCTCGGGGTGGTGCTGCTGCCGCTACTGCTGCTCGCGATAGCCGCAGTGATCCGGGTCGGCGGTGTGCTGCTCGACCGGCTCTTCGTCGCCGGGCTGATCCTGGCCGGGTCGGTGCTGACCTTCGGTCTGGCCTTCTCGCTCTGGCCGTGGGGCCTGTCGCCGGTCGCCACCAGCGGCCTGATGTTCACCGTGCTGACGGCGGCCGCCTGGGCCGCCCGGCGCTCCCCCCGGCTGCCGCTGCGCTTCCGCTGGTCCGACCTGCTGGTGGTGGGCACCTTCGGCGGGTTCTGGCACTACCTGTACCACCCGATCGCCGGGGCGTCGGCGGCCGAGCGGGTCGCCTACCTGGCCACGGCCGAGGACCGGCTCTCGCACTTCTCGTTCTTCTCCGGCATCGAGGGCGTCGGCGGCTTCAACTTCCTCCACCAGGGGGCGGCCAAGGCGTACCTGATCCCGCCGTCCGAGGTGACCTACCCGCAGGGCTCGCACTTCCTGCTGGCCTGGACCGACACGCTGGTGCACTCCGCCGCCAACCCCGGCGACATGCTCCAGACCATGAACCGGTACCTGCTGTACCTGCTGGTCGCGTACGCGCTGTTCTGCACGGCCCTGGTCTGGGCCGCCCGCTGGATCGGCGGGCCGCGGCTGCGCGGCTGGCAGGCCGCCGCGGTGTGCGCGAGCGTCGCGTCGATCATGTTCGCCAGCAACTACCTGGACCTCCTGGTCCACGGCTTCGACTCGACCTTCATCGGCCTGCTGCTGATCGCGCTCGCGCTGGCGGTGCTCGTCCGGCCGGCGATGGGACGCACCGAGTTCGTGCTGGCCGCCTCGGCCGGGCTGATCACCGTCACCTACACCTACAACATCTACGGCGCGTTCGTCGGCGTGGCCCTGCTGGGCGCCCTGGTGGTGCACCGGCGCCGGTTCGCCGGGCACTGGTGGTGGACGCTCGGCGCGCTGGCGTGCGCGCTGGGCGTGGCCGCGCTGCCGAGCGTCCTGTCGGTGTTCGGCAACCTGAACGTCGCCGACGCCTCGAACATGAGCGGCCCGAGCGTCGCCGCGGACCGCTCGGTCCTGATCGGCGGCGGGCTGCTCGGCCTGCTGGCGGCGGCCATGCCGCGCAACCGCCGGACCGCCACCGGCCAGGCCCACCTCGCGGTGCTGCTCGGCACCGGCGGCCTGCTCACCGCCTTCGCCGCGTACCAGCTGCACAGCATCGGGCGGTACTCGTACTACTTCCACAAGATGACGGCCGTGGGCGTCGTGGTCGCCCTGATCTCGCTCGGCGCCGTCGGGACCTTCCTGCGGACGGCGTCCCGGGGGAGCGGCCGCACGCTGACCCGGCGCCTGAACGAGCTGGTGCTCTCCGGGCTGGCCGTCGCCGCCGCGCTGAGCCTCTTCGCCAACGTGCAGTGGGGCTTCCTGGCCACCAAGGACAACCCGTCCGCCTGGTCCGGCAACCCGCTGGTGGCCTGGGGCCGCGGCGAGTACGAGAGCGACATGGGCCCCAAGGGCATCGAGGCGCTGGCCCCGCTGCGCGGCACCGGCGGCCCGGTGATCGCCCTCGTCTCCAACGACGACTACAAGAACCTGAAGGCCACCTGGCTCGCCTCGCTGCTGAACCGGCGCGGCGGCGACATGAAGGCGCTGTACGACATCCACTGGGTGGACATCGGCGGGCCGCAGGTGAAGGAGGAGGACTACCAGCGGTCCTTCGGCCGGCTGAAGGGAGCGATCGAGCAGCTCCCCGCGCCGCACCCGCCGGTGACCATCCTGACCGCCGACCAGTCCGTGGGCGACCGGATCAAGCGGGACCTGGCCAAGCAGGGCCTGGCGGTCAAGGTGCAGAGCGATCCGGGCCTGCTCTGGACCCAGCCGTGGGGCCGTACCTTCCCCGGCGTCTGAGTCGTCGTCGGGGAAGGGGTCCGTGCGCACCGAGCGTTCACGGCCACCCGCTACTATTCACAGCAATCGCACGGCCTGGCCGGCCTCGTGCGGAAACGTGTGGCAAGGCCGGCCGGTGAATTCGGTGGTCATGTGATGAAGAACCCGATCGCCAGGCTGCTGGGGGTGCTCCCCCCGGGGGCGCGGCTCGTGGTCGGTGGCACGGTCGTGCTCGGAGCCTCGGCGTACGTCTACATGGCGCTCGTGGGCTACAGCCTGAGCACTGTGGGCGCGGCCAGGGTGACGATGCTCTGGACCATCGTGATGTCCGTGGGGTGGGGACTCTTCCAGCCGGTCGAGCTGGAGCTGACCCGGCTGGTGGCCGCCCGGAAGGTGGCCGGGCACGGATCCCTGCCCGCGGTGCGCCGGATGCTGCTGCTCGCGATGGCGATCCTGGTCGCGGTGTGCGCGGTGCTGGCGGTCGCCGCCCGCCCGATCGCCGACCAGCTGTTCAGCGGCGACCGGACCCTGGTGGTCGCGCTGGCCGGCGGCCTGGCCGGCCTCGCGGTGAGCTCGGTCGCCCGCGGCGCGCTGGCCGGCCTCGGGCTGTTCGGTCCGTACGGCACCCAGCTGGCGGTCGACGGCGGGCTGCGGATCGGGCTGGCCGCGCTGGCCGCGGCGGTCGGCCTGCACTCGGCGATGGCCTTCGGCCTGATCCTCTTCGTCTCCCCGCTGGTCGCCTCGCTGATCGGCCTGCGCGACACCCTCGCCGACCGCACCCCGGGCCCGGAGGTGTCCTGGAAGCAGCTGACCAGCGGCCTCGGCCTGCTGATCGCCTCGGTGATGCTCAGCCAGCTGGTGGTCAACGCGACCGTGGTCTGCGTGCGCCTGCTCTCGCCGAAGCACTCCGAGGCCTCCGACGCGCTGGTCTTCGCGGTCGGCCAGGCCGTGGTGATGGCCCGGGCGCCGCTGTTCGCCTACAGCGCCCTGCAGGCCTCGATGGTCTCCGCGCTTTCCGGCGCCGCCGCGGCCGGCGACCACGCCGAGTTCCGCAAGGTGCTGACCCGCACCACCGCGATCGTCGCCGCGATGTGCATCGGCGGCGGCCTGCCGGTGATCGTGCTCGGCTCCAAGCTCAACCCGCTGCTCTTCAACGCCAAGGACGTGCTCGGCCCGCTGGACTTCACCTGGCTGGTGTTCGGGACGCTCTGCTACGTCCTCGCGACGGTCTTCGGCCAGGCCCTGATGTCGAGCGCGCAGCACCGCCGCCAATTGGTGGGCTGGACGGCCGGTTCCGTAGCATTGGTGGCTGTCGCGCTCGCTCCGGGTGCCGTCGGCCTCCGCGCGGAGCTCGCGTACCTGGCCGGCTCGCTGGTCAGTGCCGTACTGATGCTGTGGTCGCTGTACCGCGCGTTCCCCTCCCGCCCCGTCGCCGACCCGGCCGACCGGACCGCAGCAGAGCCGCTGCGGACCTCCTGAGGTACGGGGGCCCGATGCGATCCATCACCGATAGACAGACCCGAGGCACGGGCTGCCGTGCCGTTCGCCAAGCATGGAGCACCTGTGTCCGAGTATGACAACGTCTGGCTGGTGATCCCGGCCTACAACGAAGGCCAGGTGATCGCCGAGGTCGTGGAGGGGGCTCGCAAGACCTTCCCGAACATCGTGGTGATCGACGACGGCTGCACCGACGACACGGCCCAGCACGTCATGACGACCGGCGCCCACCTGGTGCGGCACCCGGTCAACCTGGGGCAGGGTGCGGCGCTCCAGACCGGTCTGAAGTACGCGCTGTCGCAGGAGGGCGCCGAGTACTTCGCGACCTTCGACGCGGACGGCCAGCACCAGACGGCCGACGTCGAGAAGATGGTGGCGCTGCTCCGCGAGGGCGAGGCCGACATCGTGCTCGGCTCCCGCTTCATCGAGCAGACCGGCCAGGTGCCGTGGATCAAGCGGGTGGTGCTGCGCACCGCCGCCGCGGTCAGCCCGACCGCCCGCAAGCTCAAGCTCACCGACGCGCACAACGGTCTGCGGGTGATGAACCGCGAGGCCGCCAGCCGGATCAAGATCACCATGAACGGCATGGCGCACGCCTCGGAGATCGTCTCCTTCCTCGCCGGCTCGGACCTGCGGGTCGCCGAACTCCCGGTCGACATCCTCTACACCGACTACTCGCGCGCCAAGGGCCAGTCCCTGATCAACGGCGTGAACATCCTCTTCGACATCTCGCTGCGGGAGCGTAACGGCCGATGAACCACCTCTGGATCCAGCTCATCCTCGTCGTGGCGGCCGTCGTCATGGCGCTCGTGTTCGTCTGGCGCTGGGACAAGGCGAACACCCGGGCGTGGAAGCGCATCGCCTTCACGCTCTTCGTGATCGTCAACGTCGTCGCGATCCTCTGGCCGACCGGCGTGACCAAGCTGGCCACCGCGCTGGGCGTCGGCCGCGGCACCGACCTGGTGCTCTACCTGATGGTCATCGCCATGGGCTTCCTGACCCTCAACACCTACCTGCGCTTCCGCTCGCTGGAGAAGAAGCTCACCGACCTGGCCCGCACCGTGGCCATCACCGAGGGCGTCCGCCACAACAACGACCGGCTCAACGTCCCGGTCAGCTCCGACCACTGAGACGGACCTCGCGAACGGCTGAGGGCCGGCACCCCCGACGGGGGTGCCGGCACACAACCCTACCGACGCCCG